>ONFC01000091.1 GCA_900317035.1 uncultured Eubacteriales bacterium | reverse complement strand
GTCTGTCCGTGATAGCGGGTATAGAGTTTCGCGAGAAGTCCGGTAAATCCGGCATTATAGTCACATGCGACTTCGTTGGTGTTGTAGTTGGTAACGGTATCTTCATATCCGTCACTGGCGTCCGGGCCGCCGACCAGTGCGCCGCAGAGCACATGTCTGGAGGTTCCGGGATCATTCATGTTATCGCTGTAGGATCCCTGTGCAGTACGGTGATGCGGATGCACCGGATAGTTTTCACCAAATCCGATCATGAAAGACCGGCCGGTATCTCCCAGCGCGTACCCCGCCTGATTCACCGCAAAATCCCAGTAGATATCTTTCTTTGCGGAAGGACATACATCACTTTCGCTATATACCGACGCGACAAATGCGGCGGTCGTCGCATACCGCAGAGATCCCCAGCTGTCGAGCCAAGCAAGTCCTTTTGGCGTATAGGTGATCCTCTCTCCGGAAGCCGTTCCGGTCGTCCAGAAATCGAGGTGCTTCTCGACCGCCTGCGTGTATGTCTTCTCTCCCGTCTCCTGGGAAAGGAGCACGGCGGCACCGATATGCACATCGTCCCAGCAGAGAGACCAGTTGAAGTCCTGGTTCGCCTTCGGATAATACTCTTTTGCCTTACTGAGATATGAGGCATCTCCGGTCGCACGGTAGAGCCAGACCGCTGCCCAGGACAGCTCGTCGTAGAAGCCGCTCCAGGAGTTATAAAAGCCGTTCGCCGCGGTATATCCCGCATCGCTCTTATACTTGTCCGCAAAAGCATAGAGCGATTTTGCATGACTCAGGCATGTTTCGCTGAAAGCAGGATCGATGTCCTTAAAGAGAATACTGCAGATTGCAAGCGAAGCTGCCGTTTCACCGGTCACTGCCGATCCCGGATTCTGTGCATCCACGAAATATGATGGACGGTTCATCTGGTACTCGACACATTCGCACGGACCCCACCAGCCGTGATCGGCATTACCGTCACCGACCTGGTAGAAGTACTTCTCCTCCGACGGATGGCACTTGATGAAATATTCATTTGCCCAGCGGATGTTGCCGAGAGCGTAGTCGAGCTGTTTGCTCTCCACATAGGCGTCCTTATCTTCATAAACAGACCATCCGAGAATGGATGCCGTATAGGCCATCGGGAGATTGAACTTAACATTATCTCCTGCGTCGAACCATCCTCCGGTCAGATCAAGCCCCGCATCAGATCCGTCTTTCAGGCAGGAGTCACCGCGCCAGTTAGATCTGGTGTTCTCCGGGAGTTTTCCCGAGCGCTGCAGTTCATAGAAAAGAAGGGACTTCTGAAGAGCCTCGCCGTAGTTATACTTTCCGGTCCCCTTCGTTCCTTCGTAGCCGTCGCCCTTGATGGTGCCGATCGTCTTGATCTCAATGGGCGCATCCGGAGCCGTCGTTTCCTCCGTGCTTTCAGTTTCTGAAGGAAGGGTGTCGGAAGATGTCTCTTCCTCAGACTCCGAGGAAGAAGATGACTCTTCGGTCTCTTCTGTAACTGTCTCGGTTTCCGAGGTCTCCGGAGCCGGTGTCTCTTCGGTTTTTTTCTTCCCGAAGGTGTTATGCCATGCGTACACGACGCCGCCCAGAACAAGCGCGACGATAAGAAAAATGCCGCAAAGCACGGCAATTTTAGCTTTCTTCTGCATCTCTTTCAGTTTCATTTAGATCAAGCTCCTCTGTCTGTACCTTGGTGTAGTGCAGGATGTCATCCATCCGCAGGCTCTGGGAGTAGTTTACAAAAGTAAAAGCCTGGCCTGCTCTTCCGGCACGTCCCGTTCTTCCGATCCTGTGAAGGTAATACTCGTTTTCATTCGGCACTTCAAAATTAAAGACCGTATCGATATCGGACACATCGATACCTCTTGCCGCAACATCTGTCGCCACAAGGATATTGAACTTTCCTCTTCTGAAGTCATCCATGATGCGGTTTCTCGCACCCTGTCCGATATCTCCGTGGAGACACTCCGCCTTAAATCCGAGCCGCTTGATGCCCTCGGTCACGACACGCACGCGGGTCTTGGTATTACAGAAAGCCATGACACGGTTGCAGTTATACCGTTCCATGATCTTCCCAAATGCATCCATCTTTTCTCTTTCTTCAAGATGCAGGATGTACTGGCTGATCTTCGGCATATCCTCCGCCTTCGGTGCGACTTCGATCTCATCGGCGCCGTCCATATATTCCCAGGTGATATTCATGACTTCACGGGACATCGTCGCAGAGAACATCGCGATCTGCTTGTCCTGCGGCGTGATCTTCATGATCTTTCGGATGTCCTTGATGAATCCCATATCCAGCATCTTATCCGCTTCATCGAGCACGAGCGTGTAGATGTCGGAGATATCGATATTTCTGTGCTGCACATGATCGAGAAGACGGCCCGGTGTCGCGACCACGATCTGCGGTTTTTTCTTCAGCATCTGGACCTGCTTATCCATCTTCTGTCCGCCGATGATGCCGCAGATCTTTAATCCCTTGATAAAAGCACCCAATCCCCGCAGCTCCGTGCAGATCTGGAGCGCCAGTTCTCTGGTCGGGCACAGGATCAGGGCCTGGACAAAGTCCGCATCCATATTCAGGTACTCCAGGATCGGGATGCCGAAAGCGAAAGTCTTACCTGTTCCGGTAGGTGCTTTTGCAATAACACAGCGGTTATCCATAAGCAGCGGTATTGCCTGTTTCTGTACGGATGTCGGCGTTTTCATGCCCATTTTGTCCAGGGCGCGCATGACCTCCTCGGACAGGTCCATTTGTTCGAAAGATGTGTATTCCAAATTTTATTCCTCGATTTCCGTTTCCTTTTTCTGCGGCACGAAATAAACTACGTCATATAGCTCGGACCGCCGTTTCTTTGATTCAAAGAGATTGTTATACGTGAGGATGTTGTACTCATTAAGGAGCCCGGAAGTATCCGGTACATCCTGCACGGTATCATATCTTTTTCCTAAGCTGTCATAGACACCCATCGATGTCAGGATCGGGTAGTGGTCATATGCATCTGCGATCAGAAGATTATACGCAGGAAGATCCATTCCCGTCTGCTGCAGAAGCAGTGTCGACAGATAGTTCAGACTGATCTCTTCTATTTCACATTCCGGGATATCGTAGTTAGCCCAGATAAAGAAATCTGTCTTATAGAGATCCTGCATTTCCTCACCGGTAAGATCGACGATCTCTTTTCCGAGAAGCGTCTCGTAGAATCCGTTGATCATGCTCGGCAGGTGGTCGCCGAAGAAGCAGATGAGGACCGGATCATCCACGTTACTGAAGTAATCGATCAGATCCTCCAGTGCCATATCACTCTGGCGTGCCAGTGTCAGATACTGCTCCGTCTCCGGGAACTTATCCGGATAATCGACCAGCCGGACATCCTGATTAAAGTTCGGATCTGTGCTGGTATAAGAGCCGTGATTCTGCATCGTGACGTTAAAGAGGAACAGCGGATGCTTCGGGTCTCTTTCCTCATACAGTTCGATCAGTTTTCTATACGAACATCTATCTGAGATATATGAGCGGATATACTCGCAGTTCTCAGTGAAATCATCGATCGAGACGAAGCGGTCAAAGGCCATGCTGGTGTAAACACTCGGACGGTTCCAGCCACTGGCCAGATACGGATGCACGGCGACCGTCTGGTATCCCTGGCTCTTAAGGAACCTCGGGAGAGAACCGGTCGTCGATCCGATATACTGCTGGTACGGGATACTTCCTGTTGGGAAGAAAGCCATCGGGTTACCGGTCAGGAACTCAAACTCGGAGTTCGCGGTACCGCCGCCGTAAACCGATACGCAGAGGTCACCATGGATGACATTCTGCTTCTGATAGAGCGAATCCATATACGGATGCATCGGCAGGTTCGTCTCGAAAGATCCGACCGTAGACATATCCGAGTAAGACTCGTTCATGATACAGATGATCGTCGGTTTCTCGCCTTCCTTCAGCTGACGTTCACCGCAAGCTTCGCGGATCTTCTTCCCGGTCTCGTGCTTCGAGATGACCTCATTCGGAAGGATATAGTGGGCATACTGATTCTCGATCTTCTCTTCTACTCTCTGGACCTGATCGACACTGTAGTTGTCCGGTTTTTCGACCGACAGGTGCTGCGCATTCATGGTCAGCGCCACGATCATACCGTTCTTACTGAAGTTTTGCGCGGGGTTTCCCGTGTTATTTACTACGCCCATTTTCTCCATTAGGCTGAAGTTCGCATTCTGGTATCTTCTGGTATCGATCAGGGTCAGCGCCAGGAAGATGATCAGGATCATGCAGACACCGCCGATGTAAGCACGGTTTCTCTTCATGACGATCGCATATCTGCACTTGGAGATAAGCAGGATCGACAGCACGAACAGAAGTGTCGCGATGATCAGGATCGGAGAAAGTTCGATGTGATAGTTGTCGGAAACATTCATCGCGGTCTTCAGGGTAACGACATCCCACAGCTGGACAGGTTCGCCACGCCACAGGAGTTTGAAATAATTGAAGATCGCCACGCCGAAAAGAATGGAGTTGACGATGATCGTAGTAAGACGGAAGCGGTTAAAGATAACCAGCAGCACGACATAGATCACGAGGTAATAGATGTAGTTTACGATATACGCGGGCGGTGATTTTTTCAGAACGGAATTACCGTTTAGAAGCTCCACGATCGTGAACATCAGGACCGGCATGAAGTACATCACGGAGATCGTCAGATGCTCTCTGTTCTTCTCGGAAAGATCGAAATGCAGGACTGCGATCAGACCGCACAGGAACACCAGAAGGATACTGATGATCATCGCCGGATAATCCATGCGGGAATATCGGATCTGCGTATTACACTGCATATGGGTTCCTGTCGGCATACCCGGGTAAACAAGATCATTCAGTTCATCCGGAACATTGGTAGAGATCCATACGGATGGCACTTCCTCGCCGATCGTATCGACGGTCTCCAGGACCAGCATATATTCTTTCTGGATATCCAGATCCTTACGGACGCGGAATCGCAGATACTCATTATCCTTGATGTTGCGGATCGGGACCTTCTCCTCATAGATGATCTTGCCATCCATTTTAGTGAGCTTGAAGTGGAGGCTTCCCTGCGGAGCCAGGACATTTCCCGATTCGAGATTCGTCGCCATACGGATCTCTATATAGTCGACATGCATCTGCGTAGGAGTAAATGTCTGGATCAGCGGCGAGCCGCCATTTAGTTTACCTGTCGGCTGAGCGCCCTGTCCTAAACAGGATACTGTCTTCTTTGACGCGAAAATAGAGGACCAGAAAATAACGATGCACAGCACCACCAGCATTACCAGAATGACGCATGCCCAGCGTGCTTTATTTCTCGTGAAGCTTACTGCTTTTTTTGTAAACTTGATCAAGACCGGTTCTCCTTCAGGGCGAAAAGGACTATCAACGCCCATATCTTCCCTATTATATTTGCATGATACCTATTATAAGTCGTTTTTATTTTCTTTCAATGACAAGTGGCTTGTAATATTGCACAGTTTTACCGTGTCGAAATGTTATTCATTAATATTTTATCGTTTTTCGATAAAAAATGCTTGCATATCGATAATGGCCGTGTTATTATGATGACAACAGAGGATCTTTCTTCTGATTCTTCATCCCGGGAAAGATGAGAAAAGATCCGTATTCCTAGTCTTACGGAGGTACAAAAAAATGGATAATAAAACTTCTTCCAAGCCCTCATACGCTGTGTGGCTGAACCTGACACTTGCTGCCTGCGGCGTCTTTTTCTTCTGCTGTCTTCTCGGCGATATCTTCGGATACTCTTTCTGCAAATACTGCTGGAACGGTGGTCTTTTCAATGAAAGCTACCTGCCTTTCCTCTCTTTCCTTGAGAGTGACAATGTCCGCTTCGTCGTGTTCCTTACCTGCTTTTATCTTTCCACAGGTATCTCGTACATCATCATCTATAGCGTCGTAAATCTCCTTATAAACCTGAAGAAAAATATCATCTTCGATAAGGTGAATACCCGCTACATGACAGCGATCTCGGTCTGCTGCTTCCTCATCTGCCTGGTCTGCATCATCGGAGCCTGCGCTTCCTATGCACTGTTCCTCATCTCGCTGATCGGTCTGTTTGTAGGACTTATCGTCCAGTGTGTACGCCTCGTGATGGACAAAGCCATCGACATGCGCAGCGAGCTGGATCTGACGGTTTAAGGAGGTGGATAATTATGGCAATCATTGTTAATCTCGATGTCATGATGGCGAAGCGGAAGATCTCCGCCGGTGACCTCGCCACGAAGATCGGCATCACCCCCGCCAACCTCTCTATCCTGAAGAACCAGAAGGCGAAGGCCGTACGATTCTCCACCCTGAACGACATCTGCAAGGCGCTGGACTGCCAGCCCGGAGATATCCTGGAATATCAGGAAGATAAAGAATAAAAACTCACGCTGTGCACCGGTCATACCGGCCGGTGCACGGCCGATTATCCACACAATCGTTTTCACCTGAAGGAGTAAAAAATGAATACGGACATCAAGCGGGCAGAGATCCTAAAAAAGCTCTGTCTTGGTTCAAGTTACGTTTTTTCTTACGCATATGTATATCTTTTTACCGGAACATACAGGGTCAGTGCACTATTTATCACGATCTATCTGACCCTTCTTTCGGCCGGTGCGATCATCTGGCTGGAGATGTCCATGAGACAGCAGCAGCTTCTCGGGAAGAATAACCCGACGAAGGCCGAGCTCTGTGAGACACGCTTCTGGGAAGTGATCCTGATCCTTCTTTCGCTTAGCACTTTCGCCGGAGAGCTGAGGGCATTAAGTCTCTTTTTCATCCACGTCGTCGTAATCTATATGGTGCTCTCGGGGACCGGACATCTTCTTTTCAGACGGTCCTCCGTCCTTCTTCCCGCAGACATGATAAATGGATTTTTCGTGATTCCGTTTGTCAACTTTTTCCGCCGTATCCTGACGATCGGAGAGTGTATCCATCCGAAAGAGGAAACGGTCGAAGTGATCCTTCCTGACGGAACTACCGTGGCGGGCAAAAAAGCGGAAAAGAAACCACTCAATGCCTTCGGTATTTTCATGGTCCTGATCTTCATTACAGGATTCTTCTTCGCTGCACTTAGTAATCTTGTATCTGTAGATAATCACTTCAGTGATGCAGTGTCTTCGATCGAGCATTTTTTCGACAATGTTTCCGTGGCTGATTCTATCGGAAGATTTATCTTCAGCCTGCCTATCGGTGCTTTTCTCTTCGGACTATTTCAGGGAAGTGCCAGAAAAGAGAATACTCTGGAAAGAAAGATCCATGACAAACTCGTCTCTTTTTCTCCACGGCTCCGTTTCATGCCGGATACCGTTCTGGCCATCGTGCTTTCTCTCTTCAGTGCACTCTATATAACATTCTTCATCTCGCAGGCAAGCTACCTGTTCAGTGCTTTTGCAGGCGTACTGCCAGAAGCATTCACTGCATCGGAATATGCGGTCAGCGGATTTCACGAACTGATCAATGTTGTCCTGATCAACTTTGCACTCCTTGCGACCGTCCGTCTTTTCGGCTCACATGACCGGAAACTACTCCGCGTCCTGAGTGTGATCCTCATGGCGGAAAGCATGGTGTTCGCGACGATCTCCGCATCGAAGATCATCCTGTATATGTCGCGCTTCGGATACACCCTCTCCAGAACACTCGGACTCTGGGGAACCACCGTCGTCTTTGCCGGATCCATCCTCGCAGTCATCCATCTCCTAAAAGGGAAAAAGACCTTCGCCCCGTGGCTGTGGTACTCCGCAGGAAGCTACGTGGTTACGGCAATTATCACCTGGTTTTTTGTATAAAGAAAAGCACTAAGTAAAGTTTCTCGTGCTGTCCTCGGCTTCGCCTGCGGAGGCACTTCGAATAAAACCGAAAGTAAAGTTTCTCGTGCTGGTCCTCGGCTTCGCCTGCGGAGGCACTTCGAAACTTTCTTTCGGATTATTTTTCGAAAATGAACGCATTTGGAAGAAGATCTTCCAGCGTACATGTTATTTCTTTTCCATTTTCTTCCGTGATCACGGTAAAAGCACTTAGCTTCACATGTTCGGAGAGGGTCTGGCGGCAGACGCCGCAGGGGTAGCATGGTTCTTTGGAAGTCTCGCCTTCCAGAGCTCCGGCGATGGCGATCGCTACGAAATCTTTCTCTCCTTCGCTGATCGCTTTGGCGAGTGCGACACGCTCTGCACAAAGGCTCGGGGACATGACGGACGACTCGATATTGCAGCCCCTGTAGATCTTTCCGCTTTTGGTAAGAAGTGCGGCTCCGACGGTAAAACCGGAGAACGGAACATAGGCATTTTTCCGTGCTTCTTTTGCTTCGTTAAGAAGTTTTTTCTCATCGGTCTTTTTGTCCATTTCTGTCCCGCCTTTCCTTCGCGCCATCTACATTTCCGGACGCTGTTATCTACTCGCGTTTTTCAACCGGCTTACTTTACTAATCTGCTCGTTCCGAGTCTGTCTGCACCTGCTTCGATCATGGCCTTCGCATCAGAGAAATCCTTGATTCCGCCGGCGGCTTTTACCTTCACTTCCGGAGCGGAATACTTACGGAGGAGTGCGACGTCTTCGACCGTTGCTCCACCCGTGGAAAAA
>ONFC01000017.1 GCA_900317035.1 uncultured Eubacteriales bacterium | reverse complement strand
GCCTGGGCAAGTTCATCGTCGTTGATGGAGTTGATGCTGTATCCGCAGTAATTCAGCGCGACACCGATCGACTCGCGCATACTTCTGTACATGCCGATACTGCCTCTGTACTGCTCGTCGAAAAGCACTCCCCAGATCTCCTTCGGATCACGGGTATCTTCCGGAAGCTCCACGCGGTTGGCATCGTAGATCAGGCCGACAGTGCAGTAAAGATAGGGGATCGCGAACTTCAGCATCGCATCGTTGATGTCTTTGTCGCGGGAATATTTTACGGAATAGAAAAGGGGATCAAGATATTCTTTTACATTTGGAAGTTTGTCCCAGTCGAGATCACGCAGACGGTCTTCGCGAAGAAGGCGCGACACCATATATTCCGACGGGATGATGACGTCATAGGAGTTATTCAGGTTCGGATACATCGTCTCGTTATCTTCGAAGGTACGGTACACGACCTTATATTTCGAGTGAGTCTTCTCAAAATTCGTGATCGTATCTTCTGCGATAAAATCGCCCCAGTTGTAGATGACGAGTTCTTTTCGGGAATCACAGGCTGTGGAACAGACCGATGTGAAAAGAAGAAAAGATGAGATGCCGGCTGCCGCAAGGCGCCGTGAAAAACCGAAATGCTTCTTCACTAACATTCCCCTCCTGTTATTATGTTAGAGAAAAGAAAACCCTAGACCCGCACACATTATAACATACTCCACGGGACTTACATCTCAAGCTTTCTTTCTCCTTTGCCCGAAAAGCCTGAAAATACAGGCGGTTTTTCCTCTATAAATGAAATTTGCAATTGCTTTTTCGCCCGGAAGATATTATTCTATATGTTGCTGTGGTATGTCCTATGGCGCTTTTTCCGCGTCAAAAGCTACTTTAGCAAATGCATTTGAATGAGGTCTATCAATGGGTGAAGAAGAAAGAAAAGGCCGTCATCTGATTACGGAAGCGAAGCGTGTCGTCGTAAAAGTCGGTACGTCTACGATCACGTATGAGAACGGACGCATGAATATGCGCAATATTGACCGCCTGGCCAGAGCGATCGCGGATCTTATGAATTCCGGTCGTGAAGTGGTTCTGGTCACCTCCGGTGCGATCGGTGTCGGAGTCGGATGTCTGGATCTTCCCGAGCGACCGAGTGAGATGCGTGATAAGCAGGCGGTAGCAGCTGTCGGCCAGTGTGAGCTGATGAATGTATATAGCCGCTGTTTTGCCGAGTATTCCCGTGTCGTGGCACAGATCCTCCTGACGAAGGATGGTATCGATGACCCGATCACGAGAGAGAATATCTCGAATACTATGGAGGCCCTGATCGAGAAGGGGATCCTGCCGATCGTAAATGAAAACGACACCGTATCCACGGCCGAGATCCCGCATGCCGGAACCTTTGGCGACAATGATACGCTTTCCGCACTGGTTGCCCGTGTGGTCAATGCGGATCTTCTGATCATCCTGTCTGACATCGATGCTGTATATGATAGTAATCCGCGCGTCAATCCGGATGCGAAGCGCATCTCTGTAGTGACGGAGGTGGATGATGCCCTGATCTCCGGTGCCGGTGGCGCTGGTTCTTCTCTGGGTACGGGTGGTATGCAGACGAAGATCACCGCGATGAACATGCTGATGAATCACGGGATCGCCGGTGTTATCGCCGAGGGTTCCCAGTCCCAGATCCTCGAGGATATCCTGGACGGGGAAGATATTGGAACACTCTTCGTTCCGAAAATGAAAGCCTAAGTGCTGCGAAAAGCACAGGAATAGCAAACGAAGCAGGTATCCGGACAGATCTTCGGATACCTGCTTTATTTCACGCAATTATCCGGCGCGCAGGTAGTCCGGAAAAAAACTTCTAGCGAAAAAAGGGTAAAAGAAAAGCAGCCTTTGTTGAAAGACTGCCCGGAGTTATTATGAAGCACTTAGTAAGTTGTTGGATGGTAAGCTCAAACCCCTAAACACAAACTCAACAAACCGGGTTTTCAACAAGCTTCCCGGAAGCGCTCTCAACCGCTTCCATTGTCATTATATCCCTAGGTAGTTGAAAAGAAATCATCATTCTGTTAACTGGATTCTAATAAAAGTGAAGACCACGTCATAATCTGACACATTTTCTTCACAATTCAAAGAAATTCCCGAAAACAGGCGCTTCAGGCGTTCGTAAAAACCGGATTGCCGGTGATCATTGTGGCAGATTATTTCTATTTGTTAACAGATCATTTCTTGATGAGTTTGCCCAGCCAGGTGGACAGCATCAGGTATGCCCATGCAGCTTCCAGAGGCATGTCATACAGAGGCTTGATCTTCGCATCAAGGATCGCCTTCGTCGAAGCAGATGGTACGAGCGCACTGTCGATCGGTGCGACGAAGACCTGCTTATCGTAGCGGGCACAGGCCTTCTTCAGATAAAGGATGGAGAACGGGTTGTCCTCGGAAAGAGTATTGACCGTGCCGTCGTGATGCAGACGCTGCAGGACGTATTTGTAATCGGAGCGGGCGATGCTGAAGTTGTCGTAGTTAAGGCAGACTGGAGCATCGATCGTCAGGATGGTGTCTTCTTTCGGAAGAGTCATCAGCTTGCTGAGTGCGCGGAGATTCTTCATGGAGTTCGGGCATTCGGAGGGGAGTTCCACACCTTCATTCTGAATGAATTTCTTGCCGGAGATCTTGCCGGCCACGCGGTTCTTATAACTGGCGAAATCGTCGGTCTTTCTGTTCGGGCTCATCATGTATGCCGCATAGTGGACATAGATCTTGCCGTCTGCGGCCTTGCCGACGACATAGACGCCCTTGTCGACCTCCATCGCAAGAGTATAGGCGGCCTTGAGGTTGATGACCGCATCTGTGTCTTCCTCTGTGGGCGCGATCTTCGATCCGAAGAATACGACCGGGATCTCATAGCCGGACAGAAGAAGCTCTGCGAGCTGGGCGGTATATGCCATCGTGTTGGCGCCATGTGCGATCAGGACGCATCCGTATTCGCCCTTGTCCAGTTCTTTTTTCAGTTCATCGAAGAGCACTTTATACATGGGTGGTGTGAAGTTCTCGGAGCAGACATCTACAGGCTCGATGATCGTAAAGTCCTTTCCGAACTTGCCGGCGGCATCCAGCACAGCATACGGTGCGACGCCGAGTTCAAGTGCTTTTTTCGAAAGACGGGTGGAAATGCTGCCACCGGTAAAAACCATCAGGACTTTTTTCAGATCTGCCATGTGAATACCTCCCCATTAAAACGCCGGCCGAGAAAGCAGAAATCCGCTGCTTCGGAAGGCCGAGAATCCTTATATTTTCATTATAGCGCAGAATTTTTTTATTTGTCTGATATAATACACAAGAAAGATAAAAGAAATAGCGAGGAAATGTAAACATGCGGTTAATTAGTTGGAATGTAAACGGCATCCGTGCAGTCGCGAAGAAGGGCTTTCTCGATACGGTAAAAGAACTCGACCCGGACATCCTCTGCATCCAGGAAACAAAGGCGTCCGTGGACCAGCTCGATGACAGCCTTCTGAACATCCCCGGATATAAGAGTTATTTTTCCTCGGCGGAGAGAAAAGGATATTCCGGTACCGCAGTGTACACGAAGCGGGAGCCGGTATCGGTCTCCTACGGCCTCGGCGAGGATGAATTTGACCACGAGGGAAGAACGATCGAGATCGACTTCGGTGACTTTATCCTCTATAACATCTATTTCCCGAACGGCGGACGCGGCCCGGAGATCGTGGAGTTTAAACTACGCTTCTATGACTGTTTCCTCAAGAAAGTGAAAAAGCAGATGGACGAAGGCCGTATGGTGCTCGTCTGTGGTGATGTGAACACGGCACATAAGGAGATCGATCTTTCAAATCCGAAGGCGAACAGCAAGATCTCGGGATTCCTTCCGGAGGAGAGGGTCTATATGGATCACTTCGCAGAGACCGGCCTGGTCGATACTTTCCGCATGTTCTATCCGGACGTAAAAGAGAAGTATACGTGGTGGTCATACAAGACCTTCGCCAGAGACAGGAACGTCGGCTGGCGTATCGACTATTTCTTCGTCGATGATGCACATAAGGACCGAATTACCGAATCCGAGATGTTCTCGGACGTCATGGGATCGGACCACTGCCCGATCTATATCGACCTGAAAGAATAGTGCTTTTCGCCTGACAAAGTCAGCCGGTGACGAATTTTATAGTATATTTAAGCTTCCCTGTGGTATAATGCCCCTGTTATATATAAATATAGTAAGTCCGGCGGGTGCTTCTGCATGAGATATGGGAATAGCCGGACAGATCGGTAGAGAGAGGGAAAAGAAAAATGAGAAAAATACGGATCAGTTCGGTACTGATGGCGATCTGCATCATGGCGGGTATATGCCTTTCCGGATGTAAAGAAACAAAGACCACTATGAGCACGGGTACATCTTCTGATGGAACTACCGGCTCGGATTCGGGACTCAGCTTCTCAGTAGAGGATTCATCCGGTTCCGGAAGCGACGCCAGTGTTCCGGGAGCAAGCAGCTCTTTTGTGAAGATGACATTCGAAAACAACTACGATCAGGCGGCGATCGACGAGATGGGCAAGATCGTTAAGATCCGCGACATGCAGTTCACCGCTCTGGATTACAACTTCTACTTCGCAAATGAGTATGTCCAGCTGATGAGAATGCAGCTCCAGGGTACCAGCATCCCGATGACAAAATCCGGATTCCTGGATATGGAAGGACAGATCTCTCAGGACATGAAGGTAAAAGATTACATGCAGAAGGCGGTTATTTCCGATTTCCAGGGCGAAGTCTTCCTTCTGGAGTATGCGCAGAAGAATAACCTGCAGCTCGATGGCGATATCGAAACAAAGATCAAGGAAGAATTCGACAAAACCAAGAAATCTGCAGAGGATATCGGCATGACCCTCGATGAGTATCTGAAGTCCTACTACGGACCGACTGCTACAGAAGAAGGCCTGCGTGCGATCCTGCAGCGCTATGAGCTGGTTAATACCGCTATGAACCACTATGTGGAACAGTATAAGTTCGCAGAGGGCGAGACGATGCTCCCGACTGTGTACCATGTTCTGTATCCGTCCCTCGACCTGACCACAGGCCAGGCACTTCCGGATGACAAGAAGGCGGAAGCCAAGCAGAAGGCGGAAGCGCTGAAAGCTTCGGTAAAGACTCTGGATGAACTGAAGACAAAGGCGGAAGAGGGCAAGGCGGCAAATGAAGTCGCGGAGGCGGCCGAGTATACCGTATCTGTCGGACAGATGGTCAAGCCTTTTGAGGACTGGTGCTTCGCGGAGCATAACATCGGTGATATCGATGTTGTCGAGACTATCTACGGCTACCATGTAATCTATTTCGTCGGAAAGAAAGAAGCCGATGAGTCACAGAAAAAGCAGATCGCATACAAGGCGATGGAAGCCGAGATGCAGAAGGCGGTCGAATCCGAAGACTACGCTCCGGTATTCTCCTGACCGAAATAATGAATTGAGTTAGCAGGATCCTCTTCCGGATTTCCGGAGGAGGATCTTCTTTTATGCCTTGATTTTTTTCCTTATATCCTATATACTCGCTTCTGCAGTTGCGAATCATTCGCAAATAACTAAACACATAAAATGAAAGAATACCAGGAAACATGAATTCAGATAGAAATAAGAAAACTTCATATACTATACCGCAAGGATCCCGTGCCGGACTTACAGAACGTGCCGGACTTACAGAACGTGCCGGACTTACTGGAAGCGCGGGAAGCATCAGAAGATCCGGACGCTTCGGACGCGTGCTCGCAGGAGTCCTTGCCCTGGCGATGCTTCCGGGGATGATGGGCATCTTAAGTGGCTGTAAGAAGAGAGGCTTCGGAAAAGATGCCGAAGGCAAGGTCAAAGTCGTGGCTTCGATCTATCCGGTGTATGACTTTGCCAGAAAGATCGGCGGCGATCAGGTTGCCGTGAAGATGCTCGTTCCGGCTGGGACAGAGCCGCACTCCTGGGAACCGTCGACCAGAGATATGCTCGATCTGGAAGAAGCAGATCTGTTCATCTATAACGGTGCAGGGATCGATGCCTGGGCCGAGGATGTCATGGATACGGTGCAGAATAAAAACCTTACTGTCCTCGAGGCTTCGAAGGATGTCACGCTACTTAAGGCAGGAGAAGACCATCACGATGAGGATGAGCACGAGGATGGACACGATGACCACGATCACCATCACGGCGAGTACGATCCGCATGTATGGCTTTCTCCGAAGAATGCGGAAAAAGAACTCGCCACGATCGCGGAGGCGCTGATTGAAAAGGATCCGGACCACGCGGACGTGTATCGGGCGAATCTGGAAAAGGCAAAGAAAGAATGCGAAGAACTGGATAGTGCTTTTCGCGAGAGATTAAGCGCATATTCTGGAAGATATATCGTCGTGGCCCATGAGGCATACGGATATTTGTGCGAAGACTACGGCCTGAAGCAGATCGGCATCGAGGGCGTGTCGGCGGATCAGGAGCCGGACGCGGCGCGTATGAGGGAAATCATCGACATGGTCAAAGAATACGGGATCAGGTGCATCTTCTTCGAGGAACTGGTCGACCCGAAGGTTGCAAAATCGATCGCGGAGGAGACCGGCTGCGAGACCAGAGCACTGTCTCCGCTGGATGGCCTGACGAAAGATGATATCGATGCCGGACGGGAGTATTTTTCCGTCATGAGAGATAATCTTCAGGCGCTGGCTGCATCGTTTGAATGAGATAAAGGAGAACCGGATATGGAAAATGTGATCGAAGTGACGGGAATGTCCTTCGGATATACACGGGACATGATCCTGGAAGACGTGGACTTTGCCGTGGAACGCGGGGATTTCGCCGTCGTGATCGGCGATAACGGCGTCGGGAAAAGTACGATGGTCAAGCTTCTGCTCGGCGTACTCCGCCCGACGAAAGGATCGATCAGCATCTGCGGGAAGAATCTGACCTCGCTTCGTGGGACCGGCATCGGCTACCTGCCGCAGAACAGCGGAAGCAAGGCGTCCACATTTCCTGCGACATGCGAAGAGATCGTCATGAGCGGACTGTATAAGAAGATCGGATTCGGAAGATTCCCGGGAAAAGAACATAAGAAAAAGGCGGAGGAAGCGCTGAAACTGGTGGACATGCTTGATAAGCGGAAGTCCCTGATCGGCGAGCTTTCCGGAGGACAGCAGCAACGCGTGATGCTTGCCCGTGTCCTCGCGGGGGATCCGGAGATCCTGATCCTCGATGAGCCGACCGTCGGTATCGACGCCGAGTCGGTGGACCGTCTCCTTCACATCCTGCACCATCTGAATATCGATAAGAAAGTCACGATCCTCATGGTCACCCATGATATCGAAAAGGCGGGACCGTACGCGAACCGCGTGCTGTGTCTCTCCGAGGGTGCCTGCCGGGAGGAACTCCTTCCGGATGCAAAGATCGTCCATGCGCACGCGCACAGCCACCCGCACGGCGGCGCGGAGCATATCCACTGTGCGAACTGCGAACACGGCGATGCACATGGGCATGATGCGGCGCACTGCGCGGAATGTGCGCACTGTGACAGCTCCTGTGAACATGGGGAACATGCGCACCACGAAGAAAAGGAACATACACATCATGCGCACCATGGAAAGGGAGGTGAGGGAAATGCCTGAGATCCTGCAATATGCTTATATGCAGCGTGCCCTTTTCGTGGGACTCCTTCTATCGGTCATTGTCGCCTGCCTCGGCACGGTCATGGTACATAAGCGCCTGTCCCTCATCGGAGATGCGCTCTCCCACTCCTCGCTGGCAGGCGTCGCCCTGGGTCTTCTTATGGGCTTTAACCCGATCGTCGGCGCGATGTCTGTATGTATCATCGCGGCTTTTTCTATCGAAGTGATCCGCAAGAAGCTCGGCAATCACTCAGAGCTGGCTGTCGCGATCGTGATGTCCACCGGGATAGGCCTCGCCGGTGTGATGTCCGGATTTGTGAAGAGCTCTGCGGACTTTAACTCGTTCCTTTTCGGATCGATCGTCGCGATCAGTAGCTTCGAAGCACGCCTGGTCATGATCCTTTCCGTGATCGTTCTGCTGGCTTTTATCCTTCTTTATAAAGAACTCTTCTACATCTCGTTTGACGAGCAGGCAGCGTCCATCTCCGGCGTGCCGGTCGGAACCGTCAACGCGATCTTTACGATCCTTACTGCAGTCACGGTATCCATCGCTGCAAGGACGGTCGGTGCCCTGATCGTATCTTCACTTCTGGTGGTACCGGTCGCTGCCGCGATGAGCATCGCTAGAAGCTACCGGACGACCGTGCTGTGGGCAGCATTTGTATCCGTCTTTTCCACGATCGGCGGCCTGGTCCTGTCCTTTTATCTCGGATTAAAGCCAGGCGGAACTATCGTGCTGATTTCTGTGGCATTTTTCCTGGTCTTCCGCTGCATCGCATTTTTCCGCGGCAGAAGCACTTCTTCGAAAGGAGCGTGATCCCTGATGTCCTTCCCTGATTCACTTCGTAAAACAAAATCCAGACTGAAGGTCTGGGAGATCCTTGAAAAGAGTGCCACGCCACTTACGGCACGCCAGATCGCCCAGCAGGCTTCTGCTTCCGGCTCCGGAGGAGAAAGCGGCAAGGGCGTGTGGCTCTCGAGCGTGTATCGCGCGCTCGAAGCTTTTGAAGAGGCACATGTCGTAAGCAGGACCGTCCTGAAAGACAGCCCGGAAGCTCTATATTCTCTCTCTGAGAGTGGACACCATCACTATGCCATCTGCCTCAGCTGTAAGAGCAGGACTGAACTGGAAGGGTGTCCTTTTGAAAAAGAGGAAGAACACCTGCACACGACGGATCAGGACTTCATGGTCGTCGGACATACGGTGGAGGTCTTCGGCTACTGCAAAGACTGCAGAAAGAAACTGAAGAACGGCAAGTAAAGAGTTTAAAGAGAACCCCCAAAAAACGGATAAACGAGGAAAAAAGAGTCCCGGAAGCGGGACTCTTTTGGTCTATATACGTAAGAAGTGAACCGGATCAGAAAGCGATGAATCCGTTCATATAGAGGTAGCTGACCAGAAGTCCGGTCGCAACTCCGAAGATCGCGCTGGTCAGTACGTCCGAGATGTAGTGGACGTAGAGATAAAGTCGCGAGAAAGCGATCCCGAATGCATATACCAGAGCGGCGGCGCCGAGTCTCGGAGAGAATCTGGCGATCGTGGTCGCTGCGGCAAAGGAAGAGAAAGTGTGTCCGGATGGGAAGGAGAAGTCCTTCGGCTCGCGGATAATGATGTCACGCATCTCGCCTCTGGCCTCGTAAGGACGCGGGCGCTTCGTGACTCTCTTCAGGATCAGGTTAACAAACAGCAGGCTGCAGCCAAGTGCAAGAAGGATGCACACCGCGGCTTCCTGGTTGATGTTTGCGAAATAGAAAGTTCCCGCTGCGGCGAACCAGATGATTCCGAAGTTACCGGTCAGCGAAAGAAACGGCATGACACGGTCGAAGGCCTTGCAGCGCAGATGTTCATACATCCAGTCGAGGACTTTCAGTTCGCGTTTTGAAATACGTGACGGCATACCGTTTCTCCTTTCATATCAATTTTTTGTAAAGCAATACCCGAAAGGGGATACCTACTTACGTTATATAGGATATGATGATTATAGAAAGAAATCAATGCGTTTTTTCTTTATTTTCGTTAAAAATTCGTAAAATCATGGGGACCTGTGGCATAGCAAGACAACCGGTGGTTTTCGTGTTATGATTTTGCTTATGAAAAAATATCTGCATCCATTTCAAATCGGAGATCTCGTCATCCCGGAGAATATCGCACTCGCGCCGATGGCCGGGACGAGTACCTGTATCTACCGCACCATCGCGCATGAACATGGTGCGGCTTTTGGCGTGACGGAACTGGTTTCCGCCAGAGGCATACGTTTCAAGCAGTCGGTAGAGATCAGCATGCGTTATCTTCGGATCGATCCGGATCACGAGGGAAAGACCGGCATCCAGCTCTTTGGCGCGGATCCGGAGGACTTTTCCTATGCGATCCCCTGTATCCTCGAGGATCCGAGGCTAAGCCGTGTGGATGTCATCGACCTGAACATGGGCTGCCCGGTCAGCAAGGTCGTGAAGACCGGCGCCGGATCCTCTCTTATGATCGATCCGCGCCTGGCTGCCTCTATTATCGAGGCAAGTGTCCGCGCGGCAGAGCCCTATGGAAAACCGGTCACAGTCAAGTTCCGCTCCGGCTGGGACGAAGAAGATATCAATGCTCCGGAGTTTGCGAAGATGTGTATCGATTCCGGTGCAAAAGCACTTGCCATCCACGCCAGGACGCAGAAGCAGATGTACAGGGGAACAGCCGACTGGGAAGTGATCCGAAAGACGAAGGAAGCCATCGCCGGGACCGGCGTACCGCTATGGGGAAACGGTGATGTCACGGATGGGGCATCTGCGCTCGCGATGCTGGAGACGACCGGCTGCGACGGTGTCATGGTCGGGCGCGCAGCACAGGGGAATCCGTGGGTGTTTACGGAGATCCGGGAAGCTCTTCAGGCGGGAGATCCAGGTGCGGGGAGAATTGTTCCTGACCGTAAAACGCGCGCGGACGTGATCCGCAGACATCTTCGCGGACTATGCGACGAGCTGGGTGAGAAGACCGGCGTCAAGGAGATGCGGTCGCAGATCGCCTGTTATCTGAAGGGCCAGCGCGGGAGCGCGGACATTAAGAACCGTCTGATGACGGCCGGCACCATCGAAGAGGTGGAATGCCTCCTTCAGGAATACGAATCCATAGACGATTGATACCGATCCCTTATTCCGAATACGGACGAATCAAGAAACGAAAAAGGGATATCCCAGGTGGCGAGTTTTGCTTCAGCAAACTGTATGAGCCACAAAGGATATCCCTTTTTAATGACTTACTGATTGATCAACCGCGCTTACTTCTTCAGCAGGCTTCCGAAGATACCTCTGATGAGGGAAGAACCGATCTGGCGGCCGGCAGCGGTCGTTGCGGAGTTTACCATCTTCGTAACAGGACTGTTCTTTCTGGCTCTCTCAGCTTCACGCTTCGCTTTTTCTTCCTGGCGCTCAGCCTCTTTGCGCTCTCTTTCTTCTGCACGGGCCTGACGCTCAGCTTCACGGCGCTCACGGTCTTCCTGACGGTCGCGCTCACGCTGCTCGCGGATCTCAGCAGCACGCTCTTTTTCTTCGATGCGGCGGTCGCGGTCTTCCTGACGGTCAGCCTCACGCTGCTCACGGATCTCCGCGGCGCGCTGTCTCTCTGCTTCTTTCTCAGCAGCCAGACGAGCCTTCTCTTCTTCCTTCGGATCAACGGTAGCAGGAGCCGGAACGGCAGCAGCAGGAGCTGCGGCAACAGGAGCAACAGCAGCCGGTGCGGTCTCTACCGGAGCAGCGGCAGCAGGTGCTGCAGGTGCAACAGTAGCAGGAGCGGCTTCAGCAGGAGAAGAAGGAACGCCGTATCTTGCCATCAGGATCTCATAAGCAGATTCCGGATCGACAGCCAGACGATACTTCTCATAGAGCGGGTTTGCATTGGTCAGTTCCTGCATCTTCTCAAATCCGGCAGATCCGATATAGCTCTGCGGCGGGAGGATAAATGCACGCTCGACGATGCCCGGGGTACCCTTCTCATCGAGGAAGGAAACCAGCGCTTCACCAACAGCGAGCTCGGAAAGAGCAGACTCAGTATCGAATTCCGGATTCGCACGGAAGGACTCGGCAGCTGCCTTCAGTTTCTTCTGCTCGGCAGGAGTATATGCACGGAGGGCATGCTGTACACGGTTCTGGAGCTGTGCCAGGATGTTACCCGGGATATCGCTCGGGCTCTGGGATACGAAGTAAACGCCGATGCCCTTGGAGCGGATGAGACGGACGATCTGATCGATCTTCTCGAGGAGGAATGCAGGAGCATCGTTAAAGAGCAGGTGCGCCTCGTCGAAGAAGAATACCATCTTCGGCTTGTCGAGATCGCCGACTTCCGGCAGATTCTCGTAGATCTCACTTAAGAGCCACAGCAGGAATGTCGAGTAGAGAAGAGGCTTGTTAAAGAGCTCTGTCGCGTTCAGGACGTTGATCATGCCGCGTCCGTCGGAAGATGTCTTAAAGAAATCCAGTACATCAAATGCCGGCTCGGAGAAGAATGCATCTGCACCTTCATCGGAGAGAAGCGCGAGATTTCTCTGGATCGCACCGATCGTAGCGGTGGAGATATTACCATAAGTTAGCTTGTAATCGTCTGCGTGGTCACCGATATAGGTGAGGAGGAGACGGAGGTCCTTGAGATCGAGAAGCATAAGATTCTGATCATCAGCGATACGGAATACCATGGACATTACCGCGCGCTGTACATCGGAAAGACCCAGCATACGGCCCAGAAGGATCGGACCGAGCTCGGAGATCGTCGTTCTCATCGGGATGCCCATCTGACCGAATACATCGTAGAAAGTAGTCGGATAAGCCTTATACTCGAAGTTCTCGATGCCGAACTTTGCGATACGCTCTTCCATGTTCTCGTTGCTGAGACCTGCTGCGCAGATACCGGACATATCGCCCTTGACGTCTGCGAGGAATACCGGAACTCCCATATCGGAGAAGCTCTCGGCGAGGACCTTAAGTGTTACGGATTTACCTGTACCGGTCGCACCGGCGATCAAACCATGGCGGTTCGCTTTTGATGGCTCAATGAAGCACTTTTTAGCTGTTCCGCCGACCCAAATCTTACTGTCGTAAAACATTTTGAAACCTCCCTATCCATATAATAGAAGTACTGTTTCTATTTTCGCAAAATCGAGGGATAATCGCAAGGCAATTTAAGGTAAAAATGTCGGACAATTGAAAAGGTTTTGTTACATCTGCGCATAGTCTCCTCTCTACAATGATAGATGGAAACATCTGCGCTCCGCTTCCCCGGAAGATCAGAAGAAGAGGGACGGGTGCTTTTTCAGAAAAAAAGAGATCGGAGAACAAAGAATATGCTGGATACCGTAACATTGATCACACTGCTTGCAATGGGTGTCCTTCTGTGTTTTTACGGATTCAGGATGTTCCGTTTCTCGATGGCGATCGCGGGATTCTTCATGGGATTTCATGCCGCGAACCTCATCGACTCACTCTTCCTTCTCGAGAAGATCCCGGAGAAGGGAAGGACTGTCTTTGAGTTCTTCTTCCCGATCATGTTCGGTATATTCATCGCGGTGATCTCGTATGCCATCTATAAAAAAGCACTGTTCTTCATCACCGTCTTCTTCACCTGGTATTCCATCGTAAAGATATTCCTGCTTTATATCGTGAAGACGCAGAATAATTTAAAACTCGTCGTCTCGCTCTCGCCGGACAAGGTCGCCAAGCTGACCGACGGCTCGGAAAATACGCAGAACCTGATCCCGGATAAACAGATGAACGCGGTGATGTCATGGCTTCCCGGAAGTACCGACGGGCAGAAGCTCCTGGCGATCTGCCTGATTGCACTTGTGATCGCGATCCTCACCGGTATCCTGATCTGCATGCTCCAGTCGCCGGCGATCAAGATCATCACGGCCGTGATCGGTGCGGATATCCTTCGGGATGTTTTCCTCGGCACGATGGGTCTTCTTAATGCGTGGAAAGCACTGCCATCCTTCCTCTCGCCGGTAGTTGATCAGGGACTTCATAACGGCTGGATCTCGTTCTTTGTCTGGGCGGCCCTGATCGGTTCCGGTATTACCGTTCAGTTCAAGTTCGGGGATGACTGACCAGTGGAAAGAAGCGGTGGAGAGATACTTCGGAAGAGTTTTTTCGCTGATTCATAATTTGGTTATATTCTTCTGCTAATATTTTTAGTAATAAATGCAACAGAATGAAAAGATGCTTCGTCTTATTAGCAAGAAGAGAAAAAAGAAAAGAGGTACAGAGCAATGAAAAAGAGTCCTGTAAGAAATATAAATACACCTTGCTACCCGACGATGGAGCAGCTGAAGAAGAACCCGGGCAAGGCCCCGATGACAAAGATCGCAGCGGTTACAGCGCTCACCGCGGTGATGGCACTGTCCGCGACCGGCTGTGGAGAAGAGTCTTCTAAGCACAAGATGGATGGCCGGCTGGGCGTCTTTGGCGGTATGGCCACGGAGTCGTATCAGATCGAAGGTGAGATTCAGATCGACGGTGATATGCCGAACTATACAGATCCGACGACGACCGTATTAATGGGCGAGACGGAAACAGAAGCGACCACCACAGAGGATGACTGGGAGCTGTCCGGTGAAGAGGCCGTAGACACGGATGCTGACTATCAGACCAAGGCAACGACCGAAAATTTTGATATCCAGGGCGGCGAAACAGTATGTGTCGATGTTTTCGAAGTCGAGCCCTCGGAATCCTAAATAGACAGAATCCTTCCGGGACTTAAGGAGAAAGAAAATGGGCAGAGATCTCTCGGTCGATAGAAAAAGAAATCTTACACTGGTGGTGACCCACCAGTGTAATTTTGATTGCAGGTATTGTCTTCAGAAGCATGAAGATGTATATATGCCGAGAGAGACCGCGGTGAAGGCGATCGACATGCTCGTTGACGGCCTTTCGAAGATAAAAGAGAACCCGAGAGCACAGATATCTTTCTATGGCGGTGAGCCGCTTCTCGCAAGGAACGAGATCGAGTATCTGGTGACCTATGCCCGCGAGAAATTCAGTAAGATCAAGGACTTGAAGTACGGCTTTGAGATTACGACGAACGGGTTGCTTCTGGATCAGGAATTCATCGATTTTGCGAAGAAGAATCACATCCTTCTGGCGCTCTCATATGACGGAGTTGCCCAGGATGAGGTGCGTATCAAAAGAGGCGGTAACCCGACCAGGGAGATCGTGGATAAGAAGCTGGATATGCTTCTTAAGACCTTCCCGGAGACGATTATCATGATGACCATTCATCCGGATTATGCATCGACCATTTCCGAGTCCGTGAAATACTTCCATGCAAAGGGCGTCCGTGCTGTCAGCCTCGTACCGGCTCATGGAAACCGTGTGACCTGGAATGACGACAGCTTCGCAATCCTTTCTTCCGAGCTCGAGAAGGTCAAGAACCTCTATATCAGGTGGAATGAAGGCGACAATTACTTCCGCTTTATTCCGTTTGAAAACAAGATAAGAAACTACATCAGGGAAAAAGATGCGGACAACGCCATGTGCCATTTCGGATGCCATAAGCTCATGGTCGATGCGGACGGAAAGTATTATCCCTGCAACCACTTTATCGGAATGGACGGCTACAGCATCGGATCCGTTACGGAAGGCACGGATGAGAAGAAGATCGCTTCGCTGGAGAGTAAGCGCGTCGAGGCGAAGGACTGTGAAGGATGCGTGCTCCGCCCGAGATGCCGTCATACGTGTGCATGTGCGAACCACGGGCACACTGGAGATATGTCGCAGGTATCGGCTCTTCAGTGTGAGTATGAGCAGCTGACGATCCGTCTGGCGGATGAAGCGGCGGCAGTACTTCTCGCAGGGGAGAATCCGACGTTTATCCGGCGAATGTATAAGGAATGATTGACACTTCCGAAAGGTACACAATAAAAGGTCGATTCGGCACTGGAAAATCGTTGTTTTTCCAGTGCTTTTTCTTGCGCCATATTATATAGGTCGTGTTATAATCCGTTATTGTGCGAGAAAAGGTTTTCGCAAGGATATGATTGCATTTGCAAAAAGAGGGGACATACTATGAATAACATGCTTATGAGTCTTGCTCTGATGCTCCTTATGGGATTCTGCATCAGCGGGATTTTTAAGAAACTGCATATACCATCACTTCTGGGTCTGATCATCACGGGTATCATTCTGGGACCTGCTGCGCTGAATCTTCTGGACCCGAAGATCCTGTCTATTTCTTCCGAGCTCCGTGAGATCGCCTTGATCGTTATTCTGTTCCGCGCGGGCTTAAGCCTCGATGTCAGCGATATGAAGAAGATCGGCCGTCCGGCGATCATGCTGTGCTTCGTGCCGGCGTCTTTTGAGATCGTTGGTGCGGTCATCCTGGGACCTGCCTGTCTGGGCCTGTCCCACGTCGATTCCGCGATCGTCGGTGCGATGCTGGGGGCGGCATCTCCTGCGATCATCGTGCCGAAGATGCTGTGGCTCATGGAAGAGGGCTACGGTACAGATAAGCATATCCCGCAGCTCATCATGGCCGGTGCTTCCGCAGATGATATCTATGCGATCGTTCTTTTCACCGCGTTTATCGGCATGAGCAAGGGCGAGGGCATGTCCGCATGGACAGTCGTTTCGATCCCGATCTCCATCGTGACCGGCCTGGCTGTCGGTATCGGAGTGGGCATCGTTATGGCGGAGATCTTCAAGCATGTGCATCTGCGTGACACCGTCAAGATCCTTCTTCTGTTCGGACTTTCTTTCCTCTTCGTGGGCTGTGAGTCCTATATCTCCGACTTCGTGCCGTTCTCCGGACTCCTTGCCGTTATGGCACTCGGTGGTGCGATCCTGAACCGCCGCCGTGCTGTTGCCACCCGTCTTTCCGCGAAGATCGCGAAGATCTGGGTCGGTGCGGAGCTTCTTCTGTTCATCATGCTCGGCTCTGCAGTTGAGATCAAAGCGCTTCTGTCCGCAGGTCTCGGCTCCGTCATCCTGATCCTCGGTGCACTGGCATTCCGTTCGATCGGTGTACTCGTCAGTCTTCTCGGATCCGGTCTCAAGTTCAAGGAGATCCTCTACTGCGATGTCGCCTATTTTCCAAAAGCAACCGTACAGGCAGCCGTCGGTGCGATCCCGCTGACTGCCGGCCTGGCATGTGGTAACATAGTTTTAACGACTGCTGTTCTTTCCATCCTCATTACGGCGCCTCTCGGTGCGATCCTGATGGATATCTGCGTGAAGAAGTGCCTGACGAGGTCGAAGACCCCGCACGAGATGTCGAGCCGGAACCCCGGACTTCAGCTTCCGCCGGAAGAACAGGGAGCCGGTTAAGTCCCGAAAATGCGTTGCCGCTCATGCTACGGCAAATAATATAATCACGGAGGCGCTCCATGGAGATTGCATTAGGTTTTGGTAAAGAGAAGATCCCGGTACAGGTCCCGGATGATCAGGTGATGGCAGTTCTTACTCCGAACGAGGCAGAGATCGGTCTTACCGGATCGGATGAAGTCTATCGTTCCATGAGAGAGCCGATCGGTCTCCCGCCGCTTCGTGAAGTTGTGAAGAAAGGCGAGACCGTAGCGATCATCACCTCGGATATTACCCGTCCGATCCCGAGTTATAAAGTCCTTCCGGCAGTACTCGACGAGCTTTCCGCCGCCGGTATCGAGGATAAGGATATCACCATCGTTTTTGCACTCGGCTCCCATGGCGGCCACACCGAAGAGCGTATGCGCTACATGGTCGGAGATGCTGTCTATGACCGTGTCCGCTGCATCGATTCCGACGTCAATGACGCAGTGCATGTAGGTACCACATCCCGTGGAACTCCCGTCGATATCTTCCGTCCGGTAGTAGAAGCGGACCGCCGCATCTGTCTCGGCAATATCGAGTATCACTATTTTGCCGGATATTCCGGAGGCTATAAGGCCATCATGCCAGGCGTTTCCACCTGGGACGCGATCCAGCACAACCACAGCGCGATGGTAGAGCCTTCTGCATGTGCCGGTCACCTCGAGGGCAATCCGGTCCGTGAGGATATCGAAGAAGCAGGTAAGATCCTGGGCGTCGATTATATCGTCAATGTCGTTCTCGACGCGAAAAAAGAGATCATCCGGAGCTTCGCCGGTGATCCTGTTCTGGCGCACCGCGAGGGTTGCAAGTTCCTCGATTCGTTCTATAAGGTATCTATCCCCGAGCAGGCGGACATCGTCGTCGTCAGTGCGGGTGGTTTCCCGAAAGACATCAATATGTATCAGGCGCAAAAAGCACTGGACAACGCCAAGCACGCTGTCAAGGACGGCGGTATCATCGTATGGATCGCTTCCTGTAAGGAAGGACTCGGCGAGAAGCACTTCGAGCAGTGGCTCACCGGTCACGAGAAGAGCTCTGACATGATCACCCACATCAAGACGGACTTCGTCTTAGGCGG
The DNA here is from genome assembly GCA_900317035.1 of uncultured Eubacteriales bacterium. Taxonomy (GTDB): domain Bacteria; phylum Bacillota; class Clostridia; order Saccharofermentanales; family Saccharofermentanaceae; genus Scatonaster. The sequence continues at coordinate 5,510 of ONFC01000017.1, read as the reverse complement.
ACACAAGGCCGCCGCGATCGCGATGGTCCTCGAGCGCGCACGTATCTTCTTCGTTTCCGATCTCCCGCACGACTTTGTAAAGAAGGTATTCCTCGAGCCGTATTCGGATATCCAGACAGCTATCGATGCTGCCATTGAGGAAAAAGGAAAAGATGCAAAGATCGTCGTTATGCCTTACGGCGGTTCGACTCTCCCGAAAGTAGAGGCTTGAGTTTCTTTCCGACCAGCGTGATAAGCGGTCCGAGAAACAGTGCCATCAGGATGATACCTACGATCGGCACACCCCCGAAAAGAATACCGATAATGATCGCCAGGCCATCCCAGCATATGCGGATGGCCGTTTTCGGTATTTGGGGAAGATGCGATGTGACCGCATCTGTCAGGATGATCGGGATGCCGTCATACGGGGCAACTCCCGTATCCGCGTTAATATAAACGGCGGCACTGATCATAAAGAAAAGAAGCGCGAGCAGGAAGATGGCCCAGCGGCTCGGCGCATCCGTAAAGATGTGATCCGCGATATTATTTCTCCAGATCCAGGTGAAAAAATCGACATAGTAACCGACCAGGATCATGTTAAAAAGAGTTCCCCAGCCGATGAGTTTTCTCTTAAGGAGAAGCACGATCAGAAACATCACGGAGTTCAGGAGCAGCTGCCAGTTGCCGAAAGAAAGGCCGATGCGGCTGCTGATGGAGCGGTTCATGAAAGTGCAGGGGTCGGTGCCGAGATCGCACATGACAAGAAAGGACAGGAAGAATCCCATCCCGAAAACACCTGCGAAACTCAGGAGTACACGCTTTTTATCCGCTTTGGTGAAACTATCTATCAGCTGCATGGGTGATCCTGACCGATCCTCCGTAGAAATACATTTATCAGATCAGGAAGCTTAAGCCGGCGAGTGCGCCGTAAGCGATCAGCGTGACGACGACTGCGGCGATGCATACGCCGATGACCGCAGCCAGGATCGCTTTCTTAAAGGGAACCTCACAGATCGCAGCGATGCCGGATCCTGTCCATGCGCCGGTTCCCGGAAGAGGAATAGCGATGAATCCGACCAGGGTCCAGAATGCTACATTTCCGGCCTTTTCTGCTTTCTTTGCGAACTTTCTCTCGCAGAAATCCACGATCTTTTTGAGCTTCGGATACTTGCGCATCCAGTCGAAGACTTTTTTGACGAAGAGGAGGATGAACGGAACGGGAAGAAGATTTCCCACGATGGCCAGCGGCAGCGCGATGTGCCACGGGATACCGACAGCTGCGGCATACGGGATGCTTCCACGGAGCTCCACGACCGGGATCATCGATATGAGAAACATGTAGAGGATCTTATTCATCCTTTTATCTCCTTTATATTCTTTGGCAGCAGCACCTGCCGGGATTCTTTCTTTTTCCTATATAGCGGGAGAAATCACCCGCAAACGGCATAAGGATACCACATAAATTGATCTCTGCCAAACTACATACCTTAGGGACCGGTAACTCGCTTGATCTTACGACACGACGTTGACGGGAGATCCTTTTAAGTAAGAAGACAGATTGCCTGCCGCGACATCCATCAGACGAAGACGTGTCTCTTTCGGTGCCCATGCGATATGCGGAGTCAGATAGGTATTCGGCGAAGTCAAAAGAGGGTTATCTTCCCGGATCGGCTCGATACTTACGACATCGGCGCCAAGAGCGGCGACCTTGCCGCTCTTCAGGGCTTTTGCGACTGCGGTTTCGTCCAGCACCGGACCGCGGGAAGTGTTGATAAGGATCACGCCGTCTTTCATTTTCGAGATCGCTTTCTCATTCACCAGACCGGTGGTCGCAGGTGTCAGCGGGCAGTGGAAGGAGATCACATCCGACTCTTTCCAGAGCGTCTCTTCATCAGTGAAGGTCACCTGAGGATCGGCTTTTCTCATCTCCTCCGTAATTTCCGAACGGCGGCAGGCGAGGACCTTCATGCCCAGCGCAGATGCGATGCGGCTGACGCGGGAGGCGATCTTGCCGAACCCGAAAAGGCCTAAGGTCTTCCCGTACAGCTCAGTCAGTGTACCGTCCCAGAAACAGAAATCACGGCCCCTGGTCCATACTCCTTCATGGACGAGATCACTGTGATGGCCGGCCTTGTTCGCGATCTCCAGAAGGAGGGCGATGGTCATCTGTGCAGTGGCAAAAGTCGCATACTCCGGGATGTTCGTCACGGTGATCCCGTGCTCTCTGCAGTATTCCACATCCACGACATTAAAGCCGGTCGAGAGACAGCCGATATACTTAAGATCCGGGAGCTTTTCCAGAACTTCTTTCGGGAAACAGGTCTTGTTTGTAAGACAGACCGATACGCCTTCCAGCCTTTCGAAGATCTCGGAAGGTGCGGTGTAGTCATATACCACCAGCTCGCCGAGCGCTTCAAAGGGAGCCCAGGAGATGTCTCCCGGGTTTTCGGTGTATCCGTCCAGTACTACGATCTTCATTTCAGTTCACCTCAATAGGGTATTATAGCTTAGATATCCAGCGCCGAACGAACGACTTCGTCATATTCCTTGAACTGTTCTTCGCTTAGAAAATCCAGTGACACTTCGTCGTGAAAAGATTTCGGGAGGTTAAATATATGGACATTGGGGTTGTCACATTCCTTCATCTCAGCAACCTGATAGATATCGCTGAGACCATTGACCAGAATGAGAGGTTTCTTCGTGTTTTCCACAGCGGCGATCCGGGCGTTTACAACATCCGGAGAGTAAGACAGGGATCTATGACATTCCAGGATCCTGTAACTGTAAACATCCGGTTCCATCTCCTCGGTAATGTATAAAGAGGCGCCGCTTCCGTCTTTTTCGAGTGCTTTTCGAAGATAGGAAAAATCATAGTCGTAGTAGCCATCCTCATGGTAGCACTGGAAGAAATAGGCATACTGATTCATATTCTCCGGTTCAATGATAGCGCTCCCGCTCACTCCATATGAATACTGCCATGGACCATACATATCCGCCAGAAGATCGCAGGCCAGACTTACAAAACGCTGCTTCTGTGATGGATCAGTATAATTCAGGACTTCCTGCATCCGGTCGAATATATTTCCCTCAGGATGAGTCGTGCTGTCATACTGGAAAACGTATCTGGTATCCAGGACCGTGCAGTCAAAAAGGATCTCTTTTGTCATAGAAGGGTCGAAAAGCTGATCATAATATACAGTGGCCTGTTCCCAGTATTCGTCCTGCAGATCGTCTCTGTGCTTGATCATCTCCACCTGAAAGCGCAGAAGCAGATCGCGGTACTTCTTTGCCTGCTCTTTGCCATAGCGGTCATCTCCGGCGGTAGTATATACATAGTCCAAAGATCCGGGAGAATTCGCGCCCAGTTTCAGCATGGCGCACTCGGCGATAAACAGGTCGATATCTTCCGGATGGGAAGAAAGATAGTAAGTAGTGAATTCGCCGCCTTTGCTTGCCCCTTCGAAGCACCATTTCCCGGAAAAGATATTCTTCAGGCTTCCGATCATGGTATGGAAATCCTCGGAAGCCTGCGCGCAGGTCAGGTATTCCCAGTAATCCGCTTCCGTATTCTTAAATCCTTCCGGAGAAGATAATCCGTCAAACCTGTATTCGGCTTCGATAAAGTTGCAGTTATACTTTTGAGAGAAGAGAGGCTCCGCTTCATCGTAAAAAGCACCGTTATACATACCGTAGTAGAGATTATACCCGCCGGCTTCAAACATATTGGGAGCATCTTTCCCTTTATAATACAGATACAGCCGCTGGGTAAAAGTGCCTTTGGAGGGATCGCTGTGGTCGATCGGCATCTCATAGTAGAGAAGATACTGGTCCTGGCTAAATGTGGTCCTCCTGCAGACTTTGGTAACGCCGGGAAGCCCGGATAACTCTGCGGCCAGATCGCCGTCTGCCGGGACGGTCGGCGCAGCATCCATCTCTGAACCGGTCGCATCTGTCTCCGGGAGCATCGTGGATCCGGAGGTGGAAGATGGAGCTTCAGAAGATACAGATGTTTCCTCTGTGGTGGTATCTGAAATGGAGAATGGAACAGAGGAAGTATCAGAAGATACTTCCGATGAAACATCCGCAGATGGTTTTTGGCACGACGACAGGCACAAGAGCGCGGCAAGTAAAACTGCTCCGGCTATTCTTGTGAGATCCGGTCTTTTCATGATCACTTCTCTTTGATGTACTTATCGATGGAAGCTGCTGCCTTTTTTCCTGCGCCCATGGCGAGGATAACGGTCGCGGCACCGGTGACGGCATCTCCGCCGGCAAAAACACCCGGACGGGAAGTGGCCATCGTCTCATCCGCGATGAGGCCGCCCTTCGGATTCGCTTCGAGGCCTTCTGTGGTGCTTCGGATCAGGGGGTTCGGAGAGGTGCCGAGGGCCATGATCACAGTATCCACAGTGATCTCATGCTCGGAACCTGCGATCGCGACAGGTCTTCTTCTTCCGCTGGCATCCGGCTCGCCGAGCTCCATCGAGATCACTTCGAGAGAGCTTACTTCGCCTGTTTCCGATCCGAGGATGCGGGTCGGGTTATTCAGGCACATGAACTCGATACCTTCTTCTTTGGCGTGATGCACTTCTTCGGCTCTTGCCGGCATCTCTTCCTCGGAACGGCGGTACACGATATAGACGTGCTCTGCGCCGAGACGCTTCGCGGTACGGGCGGCATCCATCGCGACGTTACCACCGCCGACGACGGCGACGGCCGAACTCTTTCTGATCGGAGTGTCGTACTTGTCGCTATAGGCCTTCATGAGATTTACGCGGGTCAGGTATTCATTGGCGGAATATACACCGACGAGAGACTCGCCTTCGATACCCATAAAAGAGGGAAGACCGGCGCCGGATCCGATGAATACGGCTTCATAGCCTTCCGCGAAGATCTCGTCGATGGTGAGTGTTTTCCCGATAACGAAGTTCGTTCTGACTTCTACACCGAGCGCTTCGAGATGATCGACTTCCTTCTGTACGATGGCCTTCGGGAGACGGAACTCCGGAATACCATAGACCAGAACGCCGCCGGCTTTATGGAATGCCTCGAAGATCGTTACGCTGTAGCCGAGACGGGCAAGGTCGCCGGCGCAGGTCAGGCCTGCCGGGCCGGAACCGATGACGGCAACTTTATGGCCGTTCGATGCGGCCTTCCCGATCGTTTCTTTACTATGTGCCATGTGATAATCTGCGACGAAGCGCTCGAGACGGCCGATGCCGACACTCTCGCCCTTCATGCCGCGGACACACTTGCTCTCGCACTGGGTCTCCTGGGTGCAGACACGGCCGCAGACCGCCGGGAGACAGTTGGTTGATGTGATGATCTTATAGGCTTCTTCGAAGTTTCCCTCGACGACCTGTGCGATGAAATCCGGGATCCGGACGTTGACCGGGCATCCGCTCACGCACGGACGGTTCTTACAGTTGAGACAGCGGGTAGCCTCCTCTTTCGCCATTTCTTCCGTATAACCGAGAGCTACCTCGTCGAAATTCTTATTTCTGACATTCGGATCCTGCTCCGGCATCTTT
>ONFC01000140.1 GCA_900317035.1 uncultured Eubacteriales bacterium | reverse complement strand
TTACCTAAAAAAGTGCGAGCCAATGGCGCAATTTCTTGTATGCACTGCCTATGTGCGAGAAGTTGCGCAAGACTAACATGTGAACTATAATACATATGAACGGATATTCATATGATGATCCGTTCACCAATTCAAATTCATAGGAAAGGCAAGTGCCTGCGGCGCATCGGGAGTGGGGACCCGGGCGGCCGCCAAGTGTGTGGGGCAAGTGCTTTTCCGGAAAAATGCGAGGTAATAGTATGTCAGAACAGGAATTTCTCAAAGTATGCAATGTCTGTAAGGGTTTCGGCGAGGGCGACAGCCGCCAGGAGGTGCTCCGCGGCATGGACTTCACCGTCCAGAAAGGTGAGTTTTGCGTGCTGCTCGGGCCGTCCGGCTCCGGCAAGTCCACACTGCTGAATATCATCGGCGGCATCGACAGCGCCGACGACGGCTACATCGCGATCGCGGGCGACAAGCTCCGTGATATGGATGAAAAAGCACTTACCCGTTACCGCCGCAAGCACCTGGGCTACGTTTTCCAGCTTTATAACCTGATCCCGAACCTGAACGTGAAGGAGAACATCGAGGTCGGCGCGTATCTGTCGGACAGCCCGCTCGATATCGACGATCTGCTGAATACACTCGGCCTGTGGGAGCACCGCTACAAGCTCCCGAACCAGCTCAGTGGCGGCCAGCAGCAGAGGACCTCGATCGGCCGCGCGATCGTCAAGAACCCGGACATTCTCCTTTGCGACGAGCCCACAGGCGCTCTGGACTACAACACCAGTAAGGAAATCCTAAAGCTCATCGAGGACGTTAACCGCAAGTACGGAAATACCGTCATCATGGTCACCCACAACAACGCGATCTCCGACATGGCCGACCACACGATCAAGCTCCGCGACGGCAAAGTGAGAAAGAACATCATCAACGAAAACAAGATCTCCGCAGTGGATCTCGACTGGTAAGCGGAGGCGATAATCATGGCTGTAAATTCGAATAATTCCGCGGGAAAAGCACTTGCCCCGGCAGCTTCTTCCCGCAAAAAAGTCGGAAATCCGATGCGCAAGCGTCTGTTCCGCGAACTGAAAAAAGACTGGAAGAAGTACATCGTACTTTTCCTTCTGATGACTTTTATGATCGGACTTGCATCCGGTATCGATGTCGCGAACGACAGTATGATGGCTGCGATCGATGAGTCCTACGAGAAGTACTCGATCGAAAACGGACACTTCGAGCTCCGCGACAAGGCCTCCGACGCGCTGATCTCGAAGTTCGAGGGCGCCGGCATCACGGTGTATGAACAGTTCTTTAAGGATCTGTCCGAGAGCAAGACCGCGCCGAATGATATTGCGATGGCGGATGCCGGCGATAGCAGTGAGGCAGGCGGGAATGCTACTGATGAGACCACGGATGCCGTCGCGTCAAAGCCGTCGGAGAAAGTCAATTCCGACGAAAAGGAAGTCACTGTCCGTATCTTTAAGATCAGAAATGAAGTCAACCGCGCCTGTGTCATGAAAGGCGAGCTGCCGTCAAAGGCGGATGAGATCGCCATCGACAACAACCACGCATACGTCAACAAGATCAAGGTCGGCGACACACTATATATCGGGGAAAGTGCTTTTACCGTATCGGGACTCATCTCTTCCTCCGACTACACCACGCTCTTTAAAAAGAACTCCGACTTCATGTTCAATGCGGTCGATTTTGACATCGCGGTCATGACGGAGGAGGGCTGGGAGAGCCTGCCGTCATCGGTCTTCTACCAGTACGCTTTCATGTATAACGAGAAGCCGCAGACGACTTCGGAGAAGAAAGAAAAAGCGGACGCACTCATGGAAAAACTCGCAGTACTGTCCGCGACGGGTGGTTTTACCGATGACAAAGAAGCTGCCGAAGAGCTGGCGGTGAAGGTGCAGCAGAAAGACCCGGAGACGCTGAAGATCCTCTCTGAACGCGAGGGTGACATCAACGAACTGAAGGATTTCGTGCCGGAATATGCCAACCAGTCGATCCACTTCGCGCCGGACGACATGGGCTCCGACAAAGCGCTGATCGCCGTTCTGGTGTATGTTTTCATCGGCGTGCTGGCCTTCATCTTCGCGATCACGACCAGCAACACGATCACGAATGAATCCGCCGTTATCGGTACTCTTCGTGCGACGGGCTATTCGAGAGGCGAGATCCTGCGCCACTACATGCTGATGCCGATCATCGTGACACTGCTCGCAGCGGCCGCCGGAAACCTCCTCGGATACACGCTCTTCAAGGACGCGGCCGTCGCGCTGTACTACAATTCCTACAGCCTCGTGAAATACGAGACCCTCTGGAATATGAATGCATTCCTTGTCACGACGCTCCTGCCGCTGATCCTGATGGCCATCATCAACTTTATCGTCATCTACAGAAAACTGCGCCTGTCGCCGCTTAGATTCCTGAGAAAGGATCTGCGCACATCGAAGAGAAAAAAGGCGATGCGTCTTCCGTCCTGGAGCTTCCTCAAGCGCTTCCGTCTCCGCATCCTCTTCGACAACATGGGCGGATACGTCGTACTCTTCGTCGGTATCGCGTTTGTCATGCTGATGCTGGCATTCTCGATCGGACTTCCGCAGACGCTCGACCACTATAAGTCGAATCTCGATGAGAATTTGCTGTCGAACTATCAGTACATCCTGAAGGGCTATAAGGACGAAGCGGGAAATGTCATTTCCACTTCGGAGGAGTCGGCGGAGAAGTATTCGATCACATCTCTCGAGACGATCGACGGCGCGCATGTCGGCGAGGAGATCAGCGTGTACGGTTACACGGAAGGAAGCCGCTACATCAAGGTCGATGAACCGCTGAATGGAAACGAGATCTGGGTATCCTCGCCATATCAGAAGAAGTTCCGTCTGTCCAAAGGCGACACGATCACGCTGAAGGAAAAGTACGAAGACAAGTCCTACGACTTCGTGGTCAAGGGCGTCTACGACTACGACGGCGGCCTGTGTATCTTCCTGCCGCAAAAGAACTTCAACAGCGTCTTCGGTCTGGATGCGGATGCTTTTACCGGATTCCTGGCACAGAATACGATCTCGGATATCGATTACGAACAGATCTACTCCGTAGTCACGATCGAAGAGATCATGAGCATCGCGACACAGCTCGATCACAGTATGGGCGGCATGATGGACATGGTGTCCTGGGTCTGCCTGATCATGGCGGTCCTGATGATGTACCTCCTGACGAAGATCATCATCGAGAAGAATGCAACTTCGATCTCGATGGTCAAGGTCCTCGGTTACGAGAACCGCGAGATCAACAGCCTCTACATCCTTCTGACCTCCATCGTGGTCGTCGTCAGCGCGATCCTGACCTGTGCCCTCGCGATCCTCGGACTTTCGGGCATCTTCCGCCTGTACATGAGATCGCTGAACGGCTGGTTCGACATCTACATCAGCCCGATGGGCATCGCGAAGATGATCCTGATCCTCGTTGTTTCCTATGCGGTCGTCGCGATCTTCGACATGATCCGCATCAAGAAGATCCCGCTCGCCGACGCCCTGAAAAATGTCGAGTGAGCGACACTTCATATGTGCGGAGTCCGCGCCGCGCCGCAGTATGTGTGAGCCGCACCGCGCCCGCCCGCATAACAACGAATAACCCACTTTCATAATACCCTCCAATATACCCTCTTCGGGCCGCCTAATCCGGGCGGCCCCTTTTCTTTTTGCCTTTTGTATTTGCTTCCTTTTGTTCTTTGGTCTTTTTGTTTTTTCCTTTTTGGCTTTTTTTGCGGAGCTCGCCCGCCATTCGCAAAATGCTCACCTAAAACAGAAAATAGGTGAGGGTTTAGGTGAATTCCTTCGCGAAAAGCACTCCGTCTGCTGTCTGTTCGCAAAATGCTCACCTAAAAGTGCTTTTCGGTGAGCGGTGAGGTGAATGACTGCCCGAAAAGCACTTCGACAGCCGCTTGTTCGCAAAATGCTCACCTAAAACGGAAAATAGGTGAGGGATTAGGTGAATAGCTTCGCGAAAAGCACCGGCTCCCGCTGCTTTTCCAGCAGATTTCCAAATTCGATGCCGCATGTGGAAAGATTCTGGAAAAACAAGGCAGAAACTGCGAAGACGAGTGCTTTTTCCAAAGAATTTCCAAAAACGATGCCGCAAGTGGAAATTATCTGGAAAAATAAGGCAGAAACTGCAAAGACGGGTGCTTTTTCCAAAGGATTTCCCAAAAACATATCGGATTTGGAAAAATATTGGAAATCCGGCGTCAGAAGTGCTTTTACAACGGGAGAGGTTTGGGTGTACTCTATAGTTGGTAAGCGAAGCGGCGTTTGTAGCATCACGACATATGTGATGCTGTTGGGGAATCGGCTGAAATCGGGCAAGTTCGCGATTTCATTCGGAAGGAAAGATGGATTATGAGAAGGTACCAAACGGTTCTTGGACTTTTGCTCTTGCGAGGATGCTGCTCATGAGTAAAAAGATTATAGCTGTTTCAGTAGGAATATTGTTCGTGATCCTAACTGCGGTTTTCTATTTCGTGGGAGATCACAATACTTCAGTCGATCCGGATACTGAATTTGCGGATCTTCGGGCCACTGATGAAGCGGATCTGTTCACTATCGAACAGATGGAAGACGGCTCTCTTCAAGTGGAAAGGGAAAACGGACCATTTAGTTTTGTTCGCTATGATGAAGCGGCGGATGAGATCTGTTTCATGGATATACGCCTGGTAGATTTTGCGAGCAGCGAGATCTCGAAAAACGGGGTGCGTTTATCTCATGAGGAGATGGTTGATCTTCTGGCCTCATCCGCACGCGGGGAGTGCACGCTGCATGGAGAACGGACATCGGTTTCAGAAGAGGGAATCAAATATACCAGATTTGAGATAGATGGAGAGTATACCGGACAGTTTACTCTGTACGCGAACCACGGCAAACATATCTGCAGGATCCCGGCCTCGCTGACGAATAAGCATTCCCTGGACAAAAGAATTGCGTTCGATGTCGAGTTGTTCTTAAAGGCTGTGTTTTGCGCAGCAGTCGCGTGCCTGATCCTGGTGGCTATTCTTATCGTGATTTCAATTGCCCGAACGAAAAAGATATCGGATGGGAAAAGCAGAAAAACGGTGTGAGAACCGCTTCTTGTTCGAAGATGTTTCCGTCCCGGTGTTTTTTCCAGCAGATTTCCAAATTCGATGCCGCCAAGTGCGGAAGAAC
>ONFC01000208.1:2583-3612 GCA_900317035.1 uncultured Eubacteriales bacterium | reverse complement strand
TGTCAGAAACAGTACCAAAGAGGGCACCGGTCTGGGTCTTGCGATCACGAAGATGCTTCTGGACATGATGGGCGGAGACATCTCTGTCGAGAGTACCTACGGTGAGGGCTCCACATTTACCGTCTCTATTCCGCAGGAGATCCTCTCCGACGAGCCGGTCGGCAACTTCACCGAGAAGTTTGAAAAGAGTCTTGGTGAGAAGAAGGCCTATCACGAGAGTTTCCGTGCGCCTTCTGCGAAGATCCTGATCGTCGATGACACGAAGATGAATCTGGTCGTAGCGACCGCTTTCCTTAAGGAAACGCAGGTCATGATCGATACGGCCTCTGGCGGAAAAGAATCCGTCGAGCTTGCCGGGAAGAATAAGTACGATGTGATCCTCATGGACCAGCGTATGCCGGAGATGGACGGTGAAGAAGCGCTTCACGCGATAAGAGATCAAAAAGACGGCCCGAATATAGAGACTCCGGTCATCTGCCTTACCGCAGATGCCGTCGTCGGTGCGCGTGAGCGCTACCTCTCCAAGGGCTTTACCGACTATCTCACCAAGCCGATCGACAGCACGAGTCTTGAGAAGATGCTCCGAAAGTATATCCCGACAGAGAAGATCGAGCTCGTTTCCAATCAATCTCCCCAAGCACCTGCCCAGTCAGAAGACTCTCCGCTAAAAGCCCTGGAAGCTTCCGGCATCGATACCGCGAAGGGCATTGCCAACTGCGGTGCCGATGAAGCCTTCTACAGAACGATCCTGGCCGAATATAGAAAAGGCGCAGAAGAAAAGAAAAAGGACCTTCAGATTTTCCTCGAGAATAATGACATGCATAACTACGAGATCCTGATCCACTCTCTAAAGAGCACATCCGCCACGATTGGCGCGATGACCCCATCCAGGCTTGCTGCTGAATTGGAAGCCGCGGCAAAGAAAGAAGATATCTCTTTCGTGAGATCGCATCACGAAGCGTTCGTGAAGGAATACGACAGAACCCTTCTCGCCATTGATCAGGTCCTCCCGGAAACGGCATCCGATGA
>ONFC01000208.1:0-2554 GCA_900317035.1 uncultured Eubacteriales bacterium | reverse complement strand
TTTTCTTGGGGTGAGACTGAGAGGTTTTTATGAGGTATTGGAAAAGAATCGTGTCCCTTATGCTGGCTACGGTCATGCTTTCATCTGTCTGCCTTTTTGCAGCTTCCTGTAAGAAAAAGACATCTTCTGTCAAGAAAGTATCGGCGTCAGATCCATGGTATTCCACAAAGAAAGTGGAACTTGATCCGAAGATCGAACTTCCGGAGAACGCCCAGATGTTCAGTGCCGGACCGTTCCTTATCCGTGACCGGCTCCTGGTGCAGTATAGTATCTTCAGTAATCACGAAGACACCCGTCTGGGTATTTTCGATCTCGATGGAAATCTCCTTCACATGGCCGATCTTGACGACATCATGAACCATGAAGATAACTTCTATGGTTACTTTTCCGTGGGCTTTTCCGAAGGCGAAAAAGGCGTCCGTTTGTACTATACCGCTTCGATGTCGAGAGATCTTTTCTACCGGGAGATCGATCTGGATACCGGATCTCCCGTCGGATCTTATGTTCAGGTCGACCTGTCTTCGATCAAGGAGGGCGGTCAGTATCTTCTTCAGAATATCTGTCTGGTCGAAGGGTATGAAGTCATCAGTTACGGAGACATGGAGAAGGGCGATAACCGCATGATCGTTTCTAAAGATGGAAAAGCACTTTACGAGGTGAACTTCGATAAAGCATTTGGACAGAACGGAGTAAAAGTGATTACCGATTACTATGGCGCCGGAAACGGAACAGTGATCTTCTATGGAGTGGGACAGACACAGATTTCCGGAGTTCTGGATCTTAAGACCGGGCAGGTGACCAGACGTGACGACGTAAGACCACCCACGGAATCCCGGCATATTTCCACGACATCGGATGGACGGGCGTATCTTACAAAAGCAACAGGAATCTATGAATACAGTTTGGCGGAAAACAGTGAAGTATGTAAGCTGAATTTCGATAACTGCTCAATCAACAGAAGCGACTGCCAGAGAGCCGGCGTTCTGTATCTTGATGAGAATAAGGTCGTGCTCGGATGCATGGTGCCGCCGGAAGCTTCAGGGGAGCTCATGACGAAAGCAATCGTTTATACGCTCGAGAAGACTGAGAAGAACCCGAATGAGGGAAAGAGCGTGATCACAGTCGCCAGCTTAAGTGAATCGCTTACCTATTCCGAAGGCGAGGCCCTGAGACTATTTAACGAGACGAATCCCGACTATTTTGCGCAGCTGATCCTTTACGATCAGAGCGAGTACATGCCCAAGGAGGATGTTGCGGAAGAGATCGATGAGAATGATAGAAGAAACTACAATGCCATGTCCATGGTCAGCGGGACCGTGACGCAGGATATCCGCTCCGGGGCGGGCCCGGACGTGATCCTCGGCGCCTCCCAGTCGATCGATCTTCTCGATGGCAAATATCTCATGGATCTGTCCTCTTACCTGGAGGGCAATAGCTATGACGCATCCCTTTACTATTCAAACATTATCGATGCGGCGAAGATGGACGGGAAGACCTACTTTATCCCGACCTCCTTTACGTTTTCGGCGATCATCACGGACGGCTCGAAAATGGATCCCGGGAAGACCGGATTTTCCTTCGATGACTACGCTTCCTTTGTGAGCGGGCAGACGAACGGGATCGAGCCGGTCACGAAGAACGTCAGCCGGATGCATTTTCTAAGCCTCTGTGTCCAGAGAAGCTATGCGCAGTGGATCAAGTCCGGAAGGGTGGACTTTAACTCTGACGAGTTTAAAAAACTCGCATCCTTCTTCAAGGACAATATCCCGGAAGGCGTTTCGGTTCCGCCGCCGGATAAGGACGATGTCTGGAGCGATTCTTATGGCGCTCCGCCGGTGGAGACACCTGCCTCCTTTGTCGAGAGTATCGACAGCTTGGGAGATGTGGCCTATTACAATTTCTACCACGATAACATCCGGATCCTGGGACTTCCGTCTCAGAACGGTGAAGGCCTCCCTGCCACTATCAGGACATCATTTTCAGTCACAGAAGGAACGAAGGTGAAAGAAGGCGCGTTCGCTCTTCTGGATATCCTGCTGAGTGATGACGTTCAGAAAGAAACGAGAGATGCGATCGCCGTAAACCGCACTGCCGTCAAATATAAGGTGGAGCGAGAGGTTGAAAACAGTAAGCAGACCTATGCCTTCTATGCCGATGCAAAGGATCTTCTGTTCCCGATGGAGGATCTGCTCCGCATGGGTGGTGCATTCCTTCCGGGATCGAAGCTTCCGGATATTTTCCTTCAGTCTCTGGAAAACATCCACTCGATTCTCCTTCCGGATAACTCTGTCCTGATGATCGTCTCGGAGGAGATCCCTGCCTACCTTCTCGGCCAGAAGGACATAGACACGGTCATCGCCACGATCAACAACCGTGCGAAGACCGTCTTCGATGAGAGATAAAACCATAAAAGCCCGAAGACACATCTTCCTCTTACGTGCTACAATGCTCATTGTATGAATGAGCATCAGCAGAAAAACTTAAAACGCTTCGAGGAACTGTCCGATCGTGCCAGAAGATCCGGCATCTATACGTACTCCACCTTTCATTCGAG
>ONFC01000046.1 GCA_900317035.1 uncultured Eubacteriales bacterium | reverse complement strand
TCTCCGGGAAGCTCTTCGCACTCGGTAAGATACAGCCGGACACCATACTTCTTACACATATCGCGGTAGAAAGTCATCTGCTTCCAGATGTCGTTTCCTGCTTCTGCGTTCTTGAACCATGTGGTCGCGTTATCGGGATTGCCCTGCTCGTAAAATGGCGGAACCGGAAGGACTTCCTCGAAATACTCTCTGTTCTTCCAGTATTCCTTCTCTTCCTCTTCCGTGAGAGTCTTATTTTCCACGAGTTTCCATACCGCGGTGAAGATCCCCCGGGGCTGCTGCGTCATGTATGCGATATCTGATGTGTGGACCCGGTAATAAGGCATCACCGGAGCGCTTTCTTTACGGTCGAGTTCGCGCTTCACACATTGGAAATTCGCATCGAGGTCACCGGCACCATCCATCACGATCCGCTTGCACGAAAGAAGCTTCTGCCACTCATCATGCTTCGCTTTCGAACGCATATTCACATCGCCTGTATCGTAACTTACTGCCCACTCGAGAAATTCCTGGTGGTTCTGATACATGTCCCCTCCGGGAAGAAGCCGGTCGCCGAATTCCTCTTTTTCTCTCTTGCGAAGTCTCTCGATTCTGACATCCGTGTCCGTCACCAACCGGATCGCCAGTGTAAAGAGCGGGATCAGTTCATCTCCCCAGTCCACGAGAGAACCGGAGATCACGATCTGATCGTGCTTTTCGATATCTTCTTTCATGAGACGGAGGCGCTCTTCAAAGCTTCGCTTCACCGTATATTTCGGATCTGTGGGTTCCCAGAAATAGTCATCGGTATCCATGAAGAAATACCCGAGTTCATCGCAGATCTTCTTTCCTAATGTGGAAGTTCCTGCTCCGGATGCGCCGAAAATGTGAATGACCTGTTTCATGTTTTCTCCTCCCTGTTGCGGTTCTGTTCAGATGAACATTTCCATATATCTTCGGAAAGTTTCGAAACCGGCCGCCTCGTAAAAGGCCAGCGCGTCCTGATTAAACTCCCACATATTGAGTTCCAGACGATGGTATCCCTGTTCCTTTGCAAAGTTCTTGATGAACTCGACCATGGCCGTGGCGATCCCTTCTCTTCTATGTTTCTCATCGACACAGAATTCATCGATATCGAGAAAATCACGGACCTTCATGAAAGGATTCTCCGGCTTATAGATGTGATGGAGGATCGCAAATCCGCAGATCTCGCCATCCTTATCCGCGACAACGATTTTTTGCTCCGGGTCCTTAAAGATGTAGTAGACATAGTTCTGAAGTTCCTCATTAAATCCCGGTTTAAACACGTCCGGTTTTCCTTCAACATGAAGATCATTGACCTGCTTACGAAGCACGTTGATCCTCTCCAGTTCGTCTTCTTTAGCGAAACGGATGACCATATTACTACACCTGCCTTTTTATGAAATATTTCTAACCATTGTATCGAAACGAAATAGGGAATACTAGTTCCCGGCAGTATAAAATTAGGCGTCGCGTTTGGCACTCATCTGAAGATAGATCAAGATGTCCCGTTCTGCTCTTCCTGATCACGAATCTTCGTCGTCCTTGCAGCCGCTTTACTATTCAGCCATGAAAGAAGGCACGCGATCCCGAAAGAAAGCAGAATGATTACTGTAAAGATCACTATCGCGACGCCCCATCCCCAGCGCAGGAAGAAGTAGAAATCGTTGTTATT
Source organism: uncultured Eubacteriales bacterium (assembly GCA_900317035.1). Lineage (GTDB taxonomy): Bacteria > Bacillota > Clostridia > Saccharofermentanales > Saccharofermentanaceae > Scatonaster. The sequence continues at coordinate 14,846 of ONFC01000046.1, read as the reverse complement.
GGGATATCTTCCGCCCTTGCCGTTAATGAGGATGTTCAGGATATATCCGATCCCATAAAGAACCGTCAGCATCGCCGACAGGATCTTCCACTTCATCTTCTTCGGCACATCTGTAAGGAGTATAAAATCGATCATGGCGATGAGCGGAACGATCAGATGGAAATACAGATTCGCGTTCTTATACATGCGGTGATATCCATACATCGGCCCGAGGAAAAATGCCACCACGGCAAAGGTCAGACCGGTCGCGGTCGCAGACATCAGCTTTAAGACCTTCGTGGTTTTCCCCTGATAGAAAAGCGCTATCAGTGCGACAACACCGGCGAAGATATTTGACTGCACCGTGAAGTACCGAAGGCACATGATGCCGCGCATCTGAAACTCCATCCACGCACTTCTGTAAGTCATGGTCATATAAGTGCCGATCAACACCAGAATGATGATCACTATATTCGTGATGATCTGCCGTATTTTTCTGTCCTTTTCCGTACGCATATTCCAGGTCCTAAAATGTCTTGCTTTTCGTCCGGGGTCTTCGATCCTTCCTGCGGTTTCTTATTTATCGAAGCGGAAGGAATAGAAGTCAGCTGCACCCTGCCCTTCGTAGGTAAAATAGAGAGCATGTTTTCCGTTTTCGATCGTGATCGGAGCGGAATATTCCGTCCAGTTTTCCGAAGGGGCGATCCTGATTTTGGAAACGACCTCGCCTCCTCTTCCGTCGCGTACGACGAACTCCCCATCCGCCGTACCGCGCACCTTCACGGAAAGTGCTTTTGCAGAAGAAAAATCGAAATACCGGTAGCCTGCGGTCGCGCCATCCACCATATTATTGATGTACTGGTTCGGGTTATCCTCGCGGTCCTCCCCCTCCTGGGTAAAGGCCGGGTGATGCTCATTAATCCGCAGGACGTGATCTCCGCCTGATGGAAAGCTTCCCCGTCAAATTCGATCTCCTCCGCGCATGCCTGACGGGAGAAGAAATGGCGGTTGGTCTGGCGGTGGTAGAACACATACCACTTTCCGTTGACGAAGGCCACGCTGCCGTGGGTATTGCCGCGATAGTTCATGGCCTCGGTATTCCCGTTGACACCGATGTCTGCATTGGACACCAGCACGCCGCCGAAATGGTAATCTCCCAGAGGCGAATCGGCCACCGCCCAGCAGAGTTCATGCATCCAGCAGGAAGAGTAGATGAAGTAGTATTTCCCGTTGATCTTTCGGACAGAACTTGCCTCGAAGAATGGATGTGCCTCGTACTCCGTGCCGTCCGCATCGTTAATGATCGGCAGGTTGTGGAAAGGTCCTGCTTTCACGGTGATCATGTCCTGCTCCAGTTCCATCTTCAGGCTGTCCTTATCCACCGGTGTCTGCTTATAGCGCGGACTGTTTCCGGAGAAAAGATAGATCCGCTTATCATCGTCGATGAAGATACCCGGATCGAACTGCCGGATCTCGTCCGGACGTGAACCCAGAATATCTCCGTTCGGGTATCTCACAAAGTCCAGAAACTCGAATGGTCCCACCGGCGAATCCGCCACTGCTACGCCGATTTCTTTCAGAAAATCCAGGCAGTAGTAGAGATAGTATTTTCCGTCATTTCCGCGGCACACATCCGGCGCCCACAGTGCATGGGATCCATCCGGATTTCGGGGATCCTGGGTCTTCTTAAAGATCACGCCCTCATAGCGCCAGTCGGAAAGATCCTCCTCCGGACATGACCAGCACACATAGTCGTTGGCACAGTATACATCTCCGTTAAAACGGTCGTGGCTGCCGTAGATGTAGAGCCTTCCGTCAAAGACACGGGGCTCGCCGTCCGGGATATATTCATAGCTGGGAAGGTAGGGATTAAAAACCTGCTTTTTCATCACTGTCCTCCGTTTCCTCTAAAGAAACTCTTCAGGGCTTCGACCATCTCCGGAAGATGCCGGGTAAAGCAATGGTCGTCCCCGTGGATCGGTACGAGAACCGCATCATGGTAGAGGGCAAGTGCTTTTTCCGCATAAGCATATGGAACCGTATCATCGGCATCGCCGTGAATAATAAAGACCTTGCCCTTATATCTTTCAATCTCATCCTCGACGTGGATGGTCTGTGCGACGCGGCAGTAATCGCCCGACAGTTCGCGGTCCCAGGACTGAAGAACGTCCGGGATGTGAAGAGGGTCGAAAGAAAGACCGAGGAGCGTTCCGTTTCTTGCAAGTTCCGGGATCATCCAGGCAGGAGAGATCGGAAGGATCGCCTTAAAATCATCCGGGAACATGCCGCCGATCAGCATCGTCAGAAGACCGCCCTGCGAGTGTCCGCACAGATATAGATCCGTCACGAAGTCGAGTGTCTTTGCGTAATTGACCACGGAAATCATATTCGTCACCCATTTGTAGAGCGTGTGATCGCGGAATTCGCCATCGCTTTTGCCATGTCCGTACATCTCCACACGAAGAACGGAGATACCGCACTCATTCATCGCCTCCTGCATCGCGACGATGTGGGGCTCTTCCATATGCCCGGTAAAGCCGTGGACCAGGATACAGAGCGGTCCTTTGACCGATTCATCCGGCCGGTCGAGCTTCGCATGAAGCCGGATGCCGTCGCTACTGATAAAGAATTCTTTCATATGCGGTTCCTCCAGATACTACAAGCTGTCTTGCACTTATTATATAGAAAAACAGGTCTATTTTGCGCAGTTGCCGATAAAAAACAGGAAAAAGATGTGATATGATTTAGTATAAGATTTTATGCTATGTGGCACTCTTCGCCGGCAGGCACACAAAAGATTGGAGATTTATATGGTTCACGGTTACGGTTTATTCTCGAGATATCCGAGTTCGTTTCTAAATGTTTTAATGGGAGCAGATGAAGAATTGTGCACCAGACTCAATGACAGGGTCCGCTCGAAATACGATAACATGGATAATCTTGTATCCCAGCCCACACTTAAGCCGATCAAAGATCCTTCTTACGTCCAGCTCGTAAAGATCGCTCTTTGCTACTACATCGCCAAAGCGGATCAGATCCAGCCGGAAGAGCAGGCGAAGATCGACGCGATGTGCGAGGACCTTCTGACTAACCCGGAGATGAATCCGGATTACCGCACGGAGCTACGCATGATCCTTGCCGACCGAGGCACAAGTTTCAATAATGTCAGAAGATATCTGAACCGCATCGATCCTAGTGATCTTGAAGCTTTCTGGAAAGACGTGAACGAGATGGCCGAGATCTCCGATGGTATTTCAGATAATGAGCGAAAAGCACTTCTCGTCTATGAGAGCTACGTCAACGAGCGTATGGCTGCTCTTCGCATGCCCGGAAGCAAAGGTTCAGGAAAACCGAATATCATCTCCCTGACCTGTAAGAGATGCAGTGCCGTACTTGATGTAAATGCGAATCTTTCCACCGCGTTCTGCCCGTACTGCGGCACGAAGCATATCATCTACGAAGAGAAAAAATAAAACTCTTATAGAGGAATCAATCACGAAGGCTCTTCACGCCCTTTTCCAGGCGTCGGAGGCCTTCTTCTATTCTGCGTCTCGGACAGGCGAGATTGATGCGCACGAAGGTCTTCCCGTTGCCGCCGAATCCGGATCCGGCATTGAGCATCAGCTGCACTTCCTTCTCGAGGTAATCGACGAATTCATCACTGTCACTGGTGACCGCCGTGCAGTCCACCCACATCAGGTAAGTCGCATCGGACGGGACCGTCCTGATCTGCGGGATATTCTCGCGTATATATTCTTCCGCGAACTTTCTGTTTTCCCAGAGGTATTTCCGAAGTGCGTCCAGCCATTCCCCGCCTTCTTCTGTAAAAGCACTGACCGCAGCGATTGCGCTGAAGCAGTTTCCTTCCCCGACTTCGTCCGTGTTGATGCCGCGCCACATCTTATGTCTTAGATTTTCATCCGGTACGATAATGGCGGCCGTATGAAGTCCTGCTATATTAAAGGCTTTCGTCGGCGCGACGCATGTCACGCTGATCTTCCTGTTGATGTCGGATACGGATGCAAAAGGGATATACCCGCATCCCGGGGATACCAGATCACAGTGGATCTCATCGGACACGACAGTCACGTGATTCTCATAGCAGAGCTGTCCGAGCCTGATCAGGGTCTCTCTATCCCAGATATTTCCGGAAGGGTTCTGCGGGTTGCAGAAGACCATGAGGGAGGTCTGCGGATCTGTAAGTTTTGCTTCCAGATCTTCCCAGTCGATACTGTACGAAGCCGTGTCCGGATCGTATACAAGCTGACTTTCCAGTGCTTTTCGGCCGTTATTAAGAATGCTGTTAAAGAAGATCGGATAGACCGGTGTCTGGATCAGGACATTCTCTCCGGGGGTGGTGAGTTTTCTAACCGCCGAGGAGATCGCCGGGACAACACCGGTAACGAAGACGAGCCAGTCTTTCTCGATCTCGAAGGCATGCCTTTCTTTCCACCAGGACATATATGCCTGATACCATGCTTCGGTCGTATCGACGGTATATCCGTAGATGCCATGGGCAGCGCGGTCCATGATGGCTTTCTTTACCGAAGGACACGTCTCGAAGTCCATGTCCGCGACCCACATCGGGAGCATGGCATCTCCGTTTTTCCACTTATAGCTCCCGGTACCGGAGCGGTCGATCACCTTATCGAAATCGTAATTCATCTTTATTCCCGATCCTTCGTAAACTCCTGTTATTCATCAGTTTCAATGGTCGTTGCGCTTGTATCGACACGGTCCTCTTCCATGATCAGTTCCCCGATCGATCCCGCATGGATCTTTCCGGAAGATGGGTTCTTCACACTGTCGATATGTCCGTTAATCTCCGCATCCACCTCCGAATACTCGAAGGAAAGCGTCGTGTTGATGAGCCTGCAGTTGATCATCTTGAGTCCCTGGATATAGCACAGGCCCTGCAGGCTCTCGACCGTGCAGTTTTCCAGAACGACATTGCTGGAATTCCATCCGAAATATTCCCCGCAGATGTAGGAATCTTTTACGATAACATTGTTACAGTTCCAGAAGGCATCCTTCGTGATCAGCCTGGAATTACTGATCTCAAGGTTCTCGCATCCGTCAAAGCCGTAGTTGCCGACGAGTTCCAGTTCCGAGATCTTCATGTTCCTGCTGTTCATGGCAAAATAATCGCCACGCGCATTCACTTTCTCCATCTCAATATCGCTGCAGCTCCAGAGCGTCTCCTGCGCATTATAAAAATTCACGTTCTTCAGGGAGATCCCCGAGCTTCTGCGGAAAGCTTTCGGTGCCTCGATGATGACATTTTCCATCGAGATCCCGGATGTGTACCAGATCCCCGCTCTCGCCATCTCGAAAAGCACACATTCCTTCAGATGGATATCGCTCGAATACCAGAGCGGATACTTCCACCGGAAGGAAGAATTATAAAGTTCGATATTTTTGCTATGTTTCAGCGGCGATTCCCCGTTATCAAAGATCGTCTCCTCGATCCTCAGATCCTTCGCCTGGAACAGGGCGCGCTCGCCTTCTAAAAAGCCTCTTTTAATGATTTCCATGCTGTTTGCGGCGTTCCTTTCGTATGTCATAAAGAACGTATTTCTACATGCTTTCTATGCTTTGTGATGATCATATTTTATCACGAAGCCTTCCCCAATTCTTTCAGAAATCTGCCAAAATGATTCATTTTCTTATAGACTTCACTTAGCTTGTTTCCTGTGATGTCCGGATGTAATACGTGAAATCGACCGGAATTTTCGTCCCGTCCGTAAACACCAGCATCCTGTGGTAACTGTCGATCGTTCTGAGATTCCCTTCCTTTTCTTCGTACCGCCCGCCTTCTTTTCTTTCGTCCGGGATGAAGTACATCACCCGGATCCGCGGACGCTCTGAAAGCCTCTCCGAAAGCTCGGCCAGCATCTCATTCAGATCCCGGATCTCTTCTTCCGACATCTCGCGTCTTTTCTCGGTGAGGCGTTCCGTCTCCGCGACCGCGCCATCATATCCTACCAGCGCGGCAAATGGCGAGAACTGCGCGGCCCGGTCATGGATAGACATGGGCGGAAGATCCGGATACTGCGGTCTTTTCAGATGCTTTATATCGTCGTAATTACTCATGCCTTATGCCCGCCGATCTGATTATTCCGCTCTATCGCGGTGCCGCCCTGCGAGAGGTTCTTGACCTTCACCACGGCGTTCTTTCCGAACTTCTTCTTTATCTCCACCATCGCTTCCTGGAGCGCTCTTTCTTTTTCGTCTTTTTCTTCGTTTTTCACGGACTCCGACCGCGTCTCCTCCGCAAGGTCAAAGAGACTCATCTGCCGGTACTGCCTGTTCTCCGGCACGCACCCCTCCCGGAACACATTACATGCCGCGATCGCTATCCTTCTGGACAGCAGCGTCTTATCCATTATCTCCTCGAAAAGCACCATCGCCGCTTCTGTGATCTTCCTGGTGGATGCGGTATGTCCGTCGAGGTTTTTCGAGCCGTGCGCATGCTTCGGCACGATCCTTCCGTAAAAGTCCGCCTTCACTTCGCCCTGATAATTCCCGCTTTCCAGGCTCACCTTATCGTAGCCGACCGTCAGCACGATCTGATCGGTCACAAGTCCTTTTTCCACCAGATCCAAAGACAGTACATCCGCCATCTCCCATACGATCAGCTTCGTCGTCTCGTAATCCGTCGGTTCCTTCAGGACCTGTCCTGTGGAGATGCTGTTATTCTTCGGCTGATAATTCTTCACATCCGCGATCGTTGTCGGCTCGATCCCCCACGCGTGGTCGATCAGGAGCTCCGCGTTCTTTCCTAAGACCTGATAGAGAAGACCGATTGTTTTCCTGTCCAGCGAACATCTCGCGATGTCCCCCATCGTGCGGAATCCCAGCTTCTCGATCCTCGCCGCGATACCTCTTCCCACACGCCAGAAATCGGTGAGCGGCTGGTGATCCCAGAGGGATTCTTTATACGATTCCTCGGTCAGCTCCGCGATGCGCACACCGTCCTTATCCGCCGGGATATGCTTCGCTTCGATGTCCATCGCGACTTTACAAAGATACATATTCGGACCGATCCCGGCCGTCGCCGTGATCCCCGTGCTCTCCAGCACATCCCGGATCATCATGCGCGCGAAGTCGTGTGCGCTGCAGCCATAGGTCTTCAGATACCCTGTCGCATCGATAAACACTTCATCCACGGAATATGCGAAGATATCCTCCGGCGCGACATACTTCAGATAGATACCGTAGATCCCGGCACTCACTTCCATATATTTCGCCATCTGCGGAGGCGCGATAATAAAGTCCACCGCCAGAGACGGGTCCGCCTTCAGTTCCTGATCGAAATAACTCTTCCCGGGAAGTGCTTTTGCCGGAGAATTCCACTTCCTCGACTGATTGACCTCTTCGACCTTCTGCAGCACCTCGAAGAGCCTCGCGCGGCCGGGGATACCGTAGCTCTTCAGCGACGGCGATACAGCCAGGCAGATGGTCTTCTCCGTCCTTGTCGGGTCAGCCACCACGAGGTTAGTGGTCAGCGGATCGAGCCCTCTCGCGACGCACTCCACGCTGGCATAGAAAGACTTCAGATCGATCGCGATATACGTTCTCTCCATGCCGACACCATCCTTCCTGACCAAACATATTTTCTATATTATAGCACAGTTTCGGAATATTTGTTCGTTTTTTATAATATTTTTTCCGGGATGTTCCCCCGCCTTACCCGTTTTCTGGTCAGAGGAGATTGTACTGCATAAAGTTGCCGTTATGCTCGAATCCGTAGGCTGTATAGAGCTTCACGCCCATGTCGGATGCCGTGATCTGGACCATGCTGCAGCCATATTCCCTTGCCTCTTCGACGACGCGGTGCAGAAGTTCGCGCGCGATGCCCTGACGGCGGTAGTACGGGGAAGTAAACATGCTCGACAGAAGTCCGAGCTTTCCATTCGGGCAGCGGAAGTGCGGCGGTCTCTCAACAAATGACATGCCGCTCGTACCGATCACTTCATCTCCCTCGAGGGCAAGCCATGCCACGAAGGTTCCGTCCGCCATGTGACGGTGATAGTAGTCGAGAAGCGCCGGCACGATGTCGCTTTCCTCATGCGCTCCCTCCTCACGGAGCTGCTTCATGCGCATATCGATATATACCGGAAGATCCTTCTCCTCCAGTTTCTTATAAGAGATGTCGAGGCGTGCGCACTGGACCATCGGGTTATCCTGGAGTTCCAGGCGGATCTCCGGAACATCGACACCCATTTTCAGAAGATTCTCTCTTGCATGATTCAGGAAAAGCACTGCGTTTTCGGACTTGATCTCCGCATCGCATTTTTCTTTCGTTTCCAGGTCATGCATATTGATGCCGATCGTCTTCAGAACAGTCTTTAATTCGAGGTCCTCCTTATTAAGGATCTCCAGTACGCTGTTCAGCTGGAAATATCCGTAGATCATGACGTCATTGATCTGTTCCGTGTTCCAGATCTTCTCATAGAATCCGAGGAAAGTCTCTCCCTCCGGTACCGGAGAAGGCACCTGGCTTAAGATCGTTTCGAGTCTTCCCTTCAGCTCGGCAAGTTTCTCATCCTCGCCCATATAACGATAGTAGGAGACTGCGAGCGCATTTACATACATCTCTTCCGCGACTTTTGACATGACGGCATTCTGTTTCTCCACGATGCAGTGACCCATCTCGTGAACGAGGTTATACCAGTGAAAATACAGATCGAAAAAATACTGGATCCTTTCCTGTCCGAAAAGCATCGTGTACATCATCTTCTGTTCTTCGGTTCCCGTTTCATATCTGCCTGACATGATTACATACTTCATATTTCCAAGTCTCCTTTTCTATCACGAGTCATATTCTCTATGCTTCTCCGATAATCGGAAGAAGATCCCCGATCCGGTCGATCACGAAGTCAGCTCCTGCAGCTTCCAGTATATCTCTTTTTGCATTTCCATAGGTAACACCGGTAGTATACGCGCCTGCATTTTTTCCCATAAGAATATCCATCGGCATATCACCGATGACCATCGTCTGCTCCTTCGGGAACCCCAAGTCTTCCATCGTTTTCAGAACCGGTTCCGGATCGGGCTTGAGGTGTGTCGTGTCCTCCTGTGCCAGAATATATGTGAAATAGCCGGTAATGTTCGCGCGATCCAGAAAACTAAGGAGTGACTTTCTGTTTCTTGCCGTCGCGATCGTACAGACGATACCTCTTTCTTTTAGTGCTTCCAGTGTCTCGATAAGCCCCGGGAAAAGCTCCGGCGGCTCGCTGCTGATCTTCTCATCGAAGATCCTTCGATAGTGCCTAACACAAAGATCCACCTGCTCATCTGTAAGTTGCGGATACATATTCAAAAAACCGACCTTCGCCGAGTAGCCAATGGTCGCTGCGCATGCCTCCTCGTCCGCCACTGGAAGATCCATGATCCGCATAGTTTCCTGCTTGGCGAAGACGATCGGTTTTCTCGTATCCATGATAGTTCCGTCAAAGTCGAAAACCGCCAGTTTTATCTTCATGGTTCCTCTTTTCTGTTACTTCAGGATCTTCTTCAGATGCTCGTCTGAAGTCAGCAGTTTCTTCGCCAGATCCCTGTACTTCTTCTCATGGAGATAGGTATGGCGGAACGGCTTGATCTGCGGTGCCATATCGATGGCATTTTTAAAGTCTTCGACCTTCATATCGAGCGTCTCGCAGTAGTCCCAGAAACCTGTCTTTGTAAAGACGGTATCGACTCTCTTCCAGCGGTGATCGCAGATCTTACACATGATATAAGTCGCGATACCGACCTGCACACCGTGAAGCTGCGGATGCTCCAGGATCTGGTCGAGTGCATGGGAGATCAGGTGCTCACTGCCGCTGGTCGGCGCGCTCGATCCTGCGATCTCATTTGCCACACCACTCATCGCAAGCGAGTCCAGAAGTTCTTTTAGAAAGAGATCTTCATTCATGGATTCAAATGGCGTTCTCACGAAGGAGTTGACCGCCTTTTTCGCGATCATAAAAGCGAAGTCATTGACCTCGTCATAGCCCTTATCTTCTTCATGCTGCCAGTCATATGTCGAGGAGATCTTAGCGACCATATCGCCGACACCGGAATAGAGGAATCTGACCGGTGCACTCTTGATGACATCCGTATCCACGAGGATGCCGTATGCCATTTTCGCCGGCAGGGATTTTCTGTGTCCGTTGACAGTCAGCGATGCGGAGGAACTCGAGAAACCATCTGAGGATGAACTCGTCGGTACGCTGATAAACGGAATGCGAAGGATATATCCGATATACTTCGCCGCATCGATGACTTTACCGCCGCCCATGCCGATGATCGCCTGTGTCTTATTCGGGATCTGGAATGCCAGATCCGTAATATCTTTAAAGTCGACCGTATCCATCTCCTGATGGTGCAGTATTTCGACGCCTGCTTTTTCACAGGACTTAAACACGGTATCTCCGAACATCGAGATCAGGCCGTTTCCGAAGAGGATCGTGACCTGCGTGATCCCTTCGTCTTTCAGATAGTCACCGATATGTGCGGTGACACCCTTTTCGATCTTCAGTATTACCGGAATTGAGATTTCTTCTTTAGACATGGTACCTTCCCCCTTATTCTTTATCCGAATTTAGATCAGAATTCTTATCCGATCACTTCCGGAATAACTTCTATTAATTCTGCAAAAGAATTGATCACCGGCACTTCTGCATCGATCGTGCCAAAGCCGTACTTCGCGTGGATAAACGGAAGTCCCGCTTTCATCGTCGCATCGTAGTCGCTCTGGATATCACCCACATAACATGCCGCGGTCAGCTTATTTCTCTCTGCCAGAAGACGGATGTTTTCATCCTTCTGCAGGAAGTTATTGCCATAGCACTCGATATCCTCGACAAGATCTTCCTTCTTGCCGTAGGAGATGCCGTAATAACCGAGGAATGCCTCGATATATCCTGCCTGACAATTGCTGACGATGTAGATGTGATATCCCATTTCTTTAAGTTTCTGCCAGGTCTCTATTACTCCCTCATAGAGGATCCCGCCGTGCTTACTGAGATATTCATTCTCATAGGTTTCACAGGCGGCCCGGAGAGTATCCCTCTCGGGTCCTTTTTCCGTATAAGTAAAGAGTGTATCCGCGATCACATCCATCGGTTTACCCATGACGCTCTGGATATCCTCTCTCGTTACTGTTTTATCTTTATATCCCGCCTCATGAACTTTCACTGTCCAAGCGGCAGCCACGTTCTCGGAAGAATCCCAGACCGTACCATCCATATCGAAAATAATTCCTTTTTTCTTTCTCATACCGGCTCCTATAAAACTGATTTTTCTCATTATATCATCTCCTCGGTCACGGAAGATTACATCTGCATATATTTAACTTTTTGTCGTATATACTTGACATTATGTAACAGACGTTGTACTATTCTTCTTGCAAGGCCGAAAATCGGCCTGCCGTAAAGAAGCGTTTTGCACGGAGGTGTAAACTTATGAAAAAGAAAACTTTAGCCATGACGGTCCTTTCGATCATCATCGTATCCGTCGTCATTCTGGCAGCAGGAATCAGAAGCGCTCTTCAGCCGGAGAGCAAAGACTATATGCAGTTTAGTAACTCGGTCACCGTCACAGACACCGGCATAGAACATGAAATCGATCCCATCCACTTCGAGCCGATCGGCGAGAAGGTCACTTTTGATGTAGAGATCGACGGACCGGACGGAATAGACACCGAGGTCGTGATCCATATTGGCTCACCGGATTCCACTTCCATCGTGAAAGAAAAGATCTCCGGCAGCGGAAACGGCTCTGCAAAGATCCATGTCACCGACGCAGAAGGCAAGGATCTGTATATGAAGTTCATTCCTGAAAACAGCGGCTCTCTCGCTCCCTCGTCCTATAGTCTCCAATTCAAGCTGAAGGGCACTTCTGACGAACTGAAATTCCATAGCGGTCCCATGATGCTTGCCGTCCTTCTCCTGGTCTTTGGGATCTATGTGATCGTGACAACAAACCGCAGCGAAAGCAAATACGATGAGCGTCAGCTGGCCGCACGCGGAAAAGCTGCGATGAATGCATTGATCATTGTTATGATGTGCTGTTTTACATATGGCTGTCTAAGCATGTCCGTCGAGAACTTCCCGATCTCCATGTATGAGGTCGGCATCGGATCAGTGATCGTAGGCTCGACCGCATTTGCCATCATGTGCGATGTCAACGATGCGTTCTTCGGTCTTTCCGAGAGACGTGCGAAGTTCATTGCCCTTTCTTGGGTCATGGGCATCCTGGCGCTCTTTGGCGCCGGCATGACCTTCCTCGGGCTCGGAAAATTTAACGAGATCACCGGCACAGGGCTCGTCGTCGGGATCTGCTTCTTCCTTCTGGCCATCGAGCTCACGGTGAAGTCATCCATCGAGAAAAAGGAGGCCGCCGATGAAGAATCTTAGGTTAAAAGCGGCACGCGCCGCCCTGGACATGTCCCAGCAGGATCTGGCAGACAAAGTCGGCGTCTCCCGGCAGACGATCAACGCCATTGAAAAAGGCGACTACAATCCCACGATCAAGCTCTGCCTTGCGATATGCAGAGCCCTCGGCAAGACCCTGGACGAGCTGTTCTGGGAAGAGTAAGCAGAGAAAACCGATAAAAATGAATATTTTGAATTCTTATCGGTATGATCCTTTCGTTCCTGGCAGATAAAAAGTCGTAAAGAGCGGATTCTATCCGTATGATTGCTTAGATTCGGGCGGATAATAATTCAAAAACGCAGATTCTATCGGTATCTTACCTACGGATTTGACGGATAAAAAAGCGAATCAAGAGAAATTATGGGTAAGACACAGCATCTATTTACGGATAAAGAATCAGAAAACTAAATCATATCGGTTAAAGGGGTGCCTCCCAGCAGGAGACACCCCTTTTTCAATTCTTAAATTGTTAAAATCCTTACGCTTTCCACACGCTCTTTTCGATCGCACACACATCATCGTGATACGGCCCTTCCCCGGTGAAAAGCACCTGAAACCCGCACTTTTCCAGCACGCGCCCCGACGCCTTGTTCTCCTGAAGACGAACGCCGTATACTTCATCGATCCCGAGCCTCTTCACCATCACGGGAAGAAAGGCGCGGACCGCTTCCGTTGCGTATCCCTTTCCGGTGTAGATCTTCCCTACGTGATATCCGATCTCCCACTTCCCGTCATCGATGGGGACGATCTGAACATAGCCGATGTTCTTTCCCTCATCTTTCGTGATCAAAGCATAGACCAGCGGACCTTCATTGGATCCGTACTGCGACATCAGGAACTCGATCGTTTCCTGTGCCTCTTCAAGTGTCGCGAAGACCTCATCCGGTACGAACTTTTTCGTGTCTTCATCCATCGAATTCTTGTGAACGTCCATAGCCATATCCATGGTCATTTCCGTTATCTTTAATCTATCTGTTTCCAATAAAATACTCATATTTTCTCCTTGCTATTTCCGCGCACATTTATGCTACCGCGCGCCATTTCAGATTCCTTCCAGTTCGCCATATCCTTTCGAAGGAAGGATCTTTGTCTTCTCTGGAAAAAGCACTTCGCAAATTCTTAGTTCCAGTTCCTGCCGGTGCGCAAAGTGCGCGATCAGTGCATCCTCTCCCGAGACTCCTCTTGCCTTCGCGTAGGGCGAATCATTGAAGAACTGCATCATCAGCGGGAACCACATTTCCACTCCGTTTTCATCCGACCTCTCTTTTCTGATCACCTGAAGATTTCCGCGAAGATTTTCCGCCTTCAGATAAAGGATCTGAAACTCTTTTTCGGAAAGAGCATCGCGGATCTTTCTATAGAAAGAAATGATCTCTTCATCAGACATATTCCGGAAGAGGATCATGTCCTCGACGATGTTTTGGAAAAGCGAGCACTCGAAGATGTTCCCGTCGCTGTTCCACGCCGAGAAACGGCGAAGAATGATCGACTGGAATTCATCAAAAGCCACCCGGTTATTGTAGATCTCATACTGCTCCAGATCCTGATAGAATGCCCGGTCCTCGGATCGAATCTTAGTATAGGTTACGATCCGCTTGTCCCCCTCGGAATAAGTCTTCTCCTCGATCTCTTTTCGAAGAGACGGATACTTCTCGAGGATCTTCGGATACTTCTCCTCATCCAAATATGCACACCAGGCAAGTTCTACAGGCGAATACTCGCCTTCCCGGACCGCTTTGAGTTCCGGATGAAGCTCCTGAAGCTTACTTACCAGAGTGCTCTTTCCGCTTCCTTGTAATCCTTCCACAAAATAATTCATCGGCCTCTCCCTTCTTCTTCGGAAATCACTTCACAAATCGTCTGTACACCCGGCTGGTGCCGCCATTCCAGTCAGTCATATCCTGCCAGTAGGTGTAGCCGTACTTCTCGTAGAGGCCTTCTTCTCCTGTGGAGATGTAGATCACCTTGTGCCCGTCTTCCTTCGCCAGTTCATAGGCGCGATCCAGAAGAAGTCCCATTCGGCGCCCACCGCGATATTCGGGGAAAGTATAGACAAACCCGACCCACGGCGTGAGTGTCGGATCTTCGATCTCATCTCTTTCCGCATAGGTGCAGAATGCCGCGAGTTTCTCACCGTCGGTGAGAAGCAGAAGTTTCGACGTCTCCCCTACCAGATTCTTGAACTTATTTTCCGAAAGTAATTCATATAGAAAAGCACCTGCCACCCAGTCGCTTTTCTTAATTTCTTCTTTCCAGTGTTCCTGATTATCCGTATCGAAATAGTTGATGATTTCCATGTATTCCTCTTTTGCCCAAAGTATCGGTTATACATTCATCTTAACGCATGGAAGGAAGTTGCGCATTATAAAACCGAATTTAAGGATGCCGAGCAAGAAATTGAATTGATGAATATTGAAATAGACCAGCTCAAAGATAAGATTTCG
>ONFC01000173.1 GCA_900317035.1 uncultured Eubacteriales bacterium | reverse complement strand
AGAACAGTCACCACAGTTTTTCCGGGGCCGAGTTTCTTCGCCATGGCGATCGCCGCCGCGACATTGGAGCCGGAAGAAATACCGCACATGAGGCCTTCTTTTCTTGCCAGATCCTTGGCGGTCTCCAGCGCGGCCTCGTCAGTGACAACATAGACGTCTTCGAAGATCTCTGTATTGAGGTTATCCGGGATCAGGCCGTCGCCGATGCCCATCTGCAGGTGGGAACCGATATTGCCGCCCGCGAGGATCGCCGCGTTTTCCGGCTCAACTGCCCAGATCGTAATATTCGGATTCTGTGCTTTCAGCACTTCACCGATTCCGGAAAGGGTTCCGCCTGTTCCGATGCCGGCGCAAAAACCATCGATCGGGCCGGCAACCTGTTCTAAGATCTCGACACCCGTGTGATGACGGTGCACCATCGGATTCGCAGGATTGGTAAACTGCTGCGGGACAAAGACATTCGGATCTTCTCTTTCCATCTTCTCGGCAAGTTTCAGGCACTCATCGATCGCTTTTCCGATGTCGCCGTCGTCGTGGATCAGCTTGACCTCGGCGCCGTAATGCTCGACGAGGTAGCGGCGCTCGCAGGAGACGGAGTCCGGCATGATGATGATCGTCTTGTATCCTCTAACTGCACCGACCAGCGCCAGGCCGATGCCCTGATTTCCAGACGTCGGCTCCACGATGATCGTGTCCTTGGTGATCTTGCCGTCTTTCTCCGCCTGCTCGATCATGTTGAGCGCGGTACGGGTCTTGATGGAACCGCCGACGTTAAGGCCTTCGTATTTTACAAGCACACGGGCACAGTCCTCCCCGACCATGCGGGAGGACAGCCGGATCATCGGTGTATGCCCGACAGCTTCTAAGACATTGTTGTAAACCATTACTATTCCTGCTTTCTACGGACTTCTCCCCGAAGGCGGATCGCCATTTCGGAAGAGCGTTGCCAAGAAGATTATTCACCCTATTGCCCTAAGGTTATAAGGACAAATGCCTTACTATTTTATCGCCTCAAAAGCACTTCCGCAAGAATGAGTCTGCTCACCCCCTCTTTCCATAACCTTTCCCGCTATCTTTCCTTTGCATTATAAATTCCATAAAACTATTGCAAATTCTAGCTTTCCGTGATATCTTTGTTTCATTGCACAGGGTGCTTTTTCCAAGGATGGAGAATCACCTGCAATGTTTGACCGCCACGAGCGATCGTGGTTAGTAGGCCATACGGACAGCCGGGTCAAATGCCGAAGCGGCAGTTTTTACTGCCTTATTGAGTGGGAAGTTCGAATTCCCTTAATGTTGATAAGTTGGTTATAACTTGTGAATAATCAATAAGAGTGCGATGAGCTTTGGCTTTGAGGACCTCTTGCCCGTGGGCGTGAAGTAGCGTTTTCCCGGTGTAGAATATTCAGCAAGTTAGGACCATCTTGGAAAGGATGGATCAAATGGCGCAACAGAAGCTTCGTCTTTATGGCTTTAACAACTTGACCAAATCCCTCAGTTTTAATATCTACGACGTATGCTATGCCAAGACTGCACGCGAGCAGAAGGACTATATTGCGTATATCAACGAGCAGTATAACTCTGAGCGTCTGACGAATATCCTTACCAACCTCACCGAGATGATCGGTGCAAAAGTACTTAGCATCTCCAAGCAGGACTACGAGCCGCAGGGCGCATCTGTTACTCTTCTGATCGCGGAAGAGTCCATGATCCCGCATATCGAGTCCGAGACAGTCGTGGCACATCTGGATAAGAGCCACGTTACCGTACATACATATCCGGAGTACCATCCGGACACCGCTATCGCGACTTTCCGCGTGGATATCGATGTGGCGACCTGTGGTGAGATCTCCCCGCTTTCGACCCTGGATTATCTGATCGGAAGCTTCGATTCGGATATCATCACGATGGACTACCGTGTCCGCGGCTTTACGCGCGATGTGGACGGCAAGAAGATCTTCCGTGACAAGAACATCGTATCCATCCAGAACTATATCGATAAGAAGACGCTCGAGCGCTACGATGCGATCGACATCAACGTCTATCAGGCGAATATGTTCCACACCAAGATGCTCATCAAGGACGTGGATCTGCAGAACTATCTCTTTAAGACGGACGTCTACGAGATCGCGCCGAAGACAAGACTCGAGATCACCAACAACCTCCGCAAGGAAATGATCGAGATCTTCTCCGGAGCCAATGTATTTGAATCGCCGGAAGAGGAAGACTGATCTTGAATAGTGATTTTCTCAAAAATCAGGACCGCGCGCCGATCGCGGAAGCACTGGAGGCCTACTCTTCGGAGCGGGTCGTTCCTTTTGACGTGCCCGGACATAAGCACGGCCGCGGAAATCCCGAACTGACCGCTTTCCTTGGCGAAAGAACTATGACGCTCGACGTCAATTCCATGAAGCCACTGGACAATCTCTGCCACCCGGTCTCCGTCATCAAAGAGGCGGAGGAACTCGCGGCGGAAGCATTTGGCGCGAAGGCGGCATTCTTCATGGTAGGCGGCACCACTTCTGCCGTACAGGCGATGGTCTTTACTGTCGCCGCCCGCGGGGATAAGATCATCGTCCCGCGAAATGTGCACAGAAGCGTCATCAACGCGATGGTCCTCTGCGGCGCCGTGCCGGTCTATGTCGATCCGGGCGCACACGAAGAACTCGGTATCGCTCTGGGCATGCAGCTTCGCGACATAGAGGCGGCGATCCGTGAAAACCCCGATGCAAAAGCGGTCTTCGTCAATAACCCGACGTATTACGGCATCTGCTCTGATCTTCGCGGCATCGTGAAACTGGCGCACGCAAACGGGATGCAGGTCGTCGTGGATGAAGCCCACGGCACTCACCTGTCCTTCTCTGACCGTCTTCCGGTCTCTGCGATGGAAGCCGGCGCGGACATGGCCTCCGTCTCGATGCATAAATCCGGCGGATCGCTGACACAGAGTGCTTTTCTGCTGGTAGGCGGATCCGGCACTTCGAAGAATACCAGCCCGGAATCTGATGCGAAAAGCGCTGTCAGCCCGGACGAGAACCGTGCTCCCTCGATCGATCCTGCGTATGTGCGCCAGATCATCAACCTGACACAGACCACATCCGGATCGTATCTTTTCCTCTCGAGCCTCGATCTGTCGAGAAAAAGACTGGCACTTCATGGAAAAGAGCTTTTCGATAAGGTCATCGATATGGCGGAATATGCCAGAGAAGAGATCAATTCGATCGGCGGTTATTATGCCATCGGATCCGAGCTTATTGACGGAAATGAGATCTACGATTTTGATAAGACGAAGCTCGTCATCCACACCCTGCCTGTCGGACTTGCCGGCATCGAGGTATATGACCTGCTCCGCGATGAATATGATATCCAGATGGAGTTCGGTGACTTCGGCAACTGCCTGGCTTACCTCTCTGTCGGCGACCGCATACGTGAGGTCGAGCGCCTGGTCGGCGCCCTCTCCGAGATCCGCCGTCTCTTCGGCAAAGACCCGATCGTATCGCTGCCGAACAACTATATCGCACCGGTAGTAGTGCTTTCACCGCAGGAAGCGTTTTATGCGGATGCGGAGCATATTCCATTCGAGAAGACCGTCGGCCGAATCGCAGCCGAGAGCATCATGTGCTACCCTCCGGGAAT
>ONFC01000142.1 GCA_900317035.1 uncultured Eubacteriales bacterium | reverse complement strand
ACTGAACATCTGTATATCTACGAAATCGCCGCGGCACATCTCGTGTTTCCGGAGGGTGCCTTCGTACTGGAAACCAAGCTTCTCGAGAAGGGCGCGGGAGCCGGTGTTCGGCGGTTCGACCATCGCCTCGATGCGGTTCACATCCGAGCATCCGAATGCGTGATTAATGATCAGTGAAAGCGCTTCTGTCATGATTCCTTTCTGCCAGTAATTGCGGTTGAGATCATAGCCGACTTCGATGCGTTTATCGTATTCGGAAAGAGCGTGAAAGCCGCACGTCCCGATAAGTTTTCCGCTTTCTTTCAGGACGATGCCCCAGCGCATGCTCCAATGGTTAGTGAGCGCTTCCTCATATTCGCGGATCATGGTTTCGGCCTCAGTGCTTTTCTCGAAGGGGAAACGGTCCGCAAAATAGAGCATGACCTCTTTATTTGAGTAGATCTCGAACACATCATCCAGATCCTGCATCGTGATCCGACGGAGAAGGAGTCTGCTGGATTCCAGTTCGTGATAATTTGTGAATAATTCGTCTATCATTTATATATCCTTTCAACCACACCACATATATATCCATGCGACGTGATCATCTTGTGAAAACCATTATAGCATGATGGGTTTCCGTCTAGAAAAACAAGATAATTTAATGGGGATTATCAAAACCGGATTTTTGCTTTTTAATGGTTATAGGGAGCTGGTGCTTTTTAAGGTGTCAGTAAGAAAAAAATGAAACAAGGAGTATTGGAATTATGAGAATTTTGGTGTTAAATGGCAGCCCGAAAAAGAAGAGCGATACCTTCCGTCTGACGGAAGCATTTCTTAAGGGATTAAACAAAGAGCAGAACCACGAAGTGGATGTGATCAATGTCATCGAAAAGAACATCGCCCCGTGTCAGGGATGCTTCGGCTGCTGGCAGAAACAGGACGGTCACTGCGTGATCCCGGATGACCAAAATGCGATCCTGGATCTCTATGTAAAGGCAGACGTGATAATCTGGAGCTTCCCGCTTTACTGCTATGCCATGCCGTCTCATCTGAAAGCTTTACTGGATCGTACGATCCCGCTTGTAAAGATGAAAATGGTAGAAGAAAAGGACGGCACCGTCCATCACGAAGCACTGGCTGATTTTTCCAAGATCCACACGCTGGTCATCTGCGGCTGCGGTTTCCCGGACTGGGAAGGAAACTTCGACGGCTTAAAAGAGATGTGCAAGCACTGCTTCCCGGGTCACGATATCGTATGCGTACCGGAAACACCGATGCTGAATATTCCTGCGGCAGCGCCGGTTGCCGAGCCGCTCCTTGCCCGTTTTGAAGCCGCCGGTGAAGAGTATGCAAAAGCACTTACCCTTTCACCCGAGACGATCGCTTCTCTGGAAGTGCCGATGATCCCGAAAGAGATGTATATCCAGAACGTGAATGCAATGTAAGTAACACGTCATATATTGCACTATACGTAAAAATCCATGAAGTGGTCAATGTAAAGGGTACTTACATTGACCACTTTTGTTGACTCTATCTGATTTCAAGTATTATATCCCGTACCTTTTGCAGATATTTTTCCGTTTCCTTCGATTCTATCGGTTACTCCTTTATGGGTTTTACAGATAAAAAATCAATATATGAGATTCTATCCGTACGTTTGTGCCGTAACTTACCCATAATTTTTTCGTTTCTGCTTTTTTATCGGTCTCATTCTTAAATAGATTACCGATATGAATTCGCTTTCCTCGTTTCTTATCCGTCGGGAATGATGTAATCATACGGATAGAATCTCTGATTACACATTTTTATCGGTTTTCTCGCGAGTGATATACCGGGCATCCATCTTTACACGATGAATAATTATGTTTTTTTGCGAGAAGAATCTGTGAAGACATCCAAAATATAGTATAATTCTCTCTAAAATACACAGGGGTGATGATAGATGGGATTATTTGATTTCCTTACATCCGGAGATGCATCCTACGGATACAAGACCTATAAGAACAAGCACGGCTGGAACAACGAGAAGATGCTCGAACTTCTCATGAATGTGTCCTCGACCTTCGGCACACCGAAGATGGGATGGATCAGAGCTTTTGGCAAGGAACGTGAGGTAGTGGTTTTTCCGCAGCTGAACGACATCAATTACATCTATGTGGACGCACAGGAGAAGAAGATTATTGTCAGTATGGCGCCGAAGCCGGGACAGGTCGGTGGCGCGGTCGATCACGTGGATACGATGGACGAATCTTCAGAGGATCCGGACCCGCTGGGTGCGACCATTGACTCGATGGAGCCGGTCTCTGAGATCTGCAAGGTCGTGGAGGATCTTCTGAACGATCCTCCCGCGTGATTTATACGGCTGGTCTATATCACGGATATAAATAGTGCAATACAATAAAGACGATAGCAGGGAATGCCATCGCCTTTTTTGTCGTAAGAAAAGCGATGGCTAGATCTTTTTCTGCAGCCACAAGAGGTCATACCAGCGATCGAATTTCTTGCCGATGTCTTTCATGTGCGCAACTTTTTCATAGCCCATGTGCTTGTGATAATTGAAACTGTCGTGAGTGAGGTATTCGTCCTCTTCCTCAGAAAAAGCAACTCCGGCCAGCAGGTTAATGATGCCTTGCTCCTTCAGGACCTTTTCAAGTTCACGATAGAGAAGGGAGCCGACTCCTTGTCTTCGATAATCTTTATCCAGATAGATGGAGTTGGCCACTGACCAGGCATAGGCTTCGCGGCAGCTATACGGGCTGGCGTACGTGTATCCGACAATAAGACCGTCTTTTTCTGCGACCAGATACGGGTACTTTCCCATGATCTTTTTCATACGTTCTTGAAATTCAGCAACCGTCGGAACGACATACTCAAAGGACACGGCGGTATTAAGTACGTAGTGGGAGTAGATCTCCACCAGTCTTTCTGCATCTTCTAATTTGGCTTCTCGTATTGTAATCATTGAATCTCCTCGTTTCATTAGTAATTCTTTTCTTATGTTTGTGAACAAGTGCAGCATTCCTCATCTTTTCTGCAGGCTTCGTTATAAATCGCCAGCGCTTCCAGGACTTTCTCCTGCTCCGTCTTGCTCATTCGTGAGAAGACCTTTTTAAAAGCCGCATTCATGTCGTTTTCGATCTTTTCAAACCTTGACTGTCCTGCATCGGTCAGAGTCAATACTACACAACGTCGGTCTGTCTTCGAAGGCTTCCTAACCACATAGCCTTTCTGAACAAGTTCTTCGATACTCCGGCTGATGCCGCTCTTATCGAGGTGGAGTTTCTTGGCCAGATCCTTGATGCATATACCGGGGTTCCGTCCGATTTCTACGACCAAAAAGCACTGGGACTCGTTTACACTGCATTGGCAGCAGTCACTTCGGTTTATGTTTTCCAGATGGCATTCCAGCTCACGGGTCAACTCACGAAACTGTTTTACTTTGTCCATTTTGTATCTCCTTTTCTTTGCCGATCCGCTTCGTTTGAATAGATGATAACCGCAATAGTTGCGAAAGTCAACTAATTTTCCAAAAAAGTTTACAGGGAATATCTTCATAAGAAAAAACCTTGGAACCATCTCTGATTCCAAGGTTTTGTGTGAGTAACTCTATTGTGACGATATCTTGTGAGATCAGAGCGACTGCTTCAGGATCTCGCGGACCTCGTCTTTGGAAAGGACTTTGTAGCCGCCTTCGAGGATGATGGTGCCTTCCGTGATGCCGTCGATCATGTCCTCGGTTGCCCCAAGTTCCGAGATGTTGAGCGAAACACCGATCTTCTTCATCCAGTCTTCCATGGCAGAAAGGCCTTCCAATGCTACCTGCTCGTCGGTCTTTCCTTCAGAAGAAACATTCCATACTTCCTCGGCGAATCTCTTAAACTTCTTGACACCGTAAGGAAGGATGTAGCGGTAGTAGGGGAGGGAGACGGCGGCAAGGGTCATGCCGTGCGTGGCGTCTGTGTACGCGCCGACGGACTGGCCGATCATGTGCACCATCCAGTCAGTGCTTTTGCCGCGGGAAATGAGGGTGTTGAGGGCCCAAGTGGCGGTCCACATGATGTTGGATCTCGCCTCGTAGTCTTCCGGGTCTTCGATAGCGATAAGAGAACTGTGGATCAGAGACTTCATGAGAGCTTCCGCGAGATAGTCGCTGGTGTTGTCGTCTTCGCCCGAAAAGTACTGTTCGCAGATGTGATTGAAGATATCGTAGATTCCTGCGACCATCTGGCGCTTCGGAAGAGAGAAGGTGAACTTCGGATTCAGGATCGAGAACTTCGGCATGACTTCCTCGCCGAAAACGTGACCGATCTTCAGTTTCTGTTCGTGGTTCGTGATGACGGATCCGGCATTCATCTCGGAGCCGGTCCCGGCCATGGTCAGGATGCAGCCGACAGGAACGATCTCACATGTGGGCTCTTCGAACCGGATGTAGTATTTGTCCCATGGATCTTCGTCGCAGTGCACGGAGACGGATACGGCCTTGGCATAGTCGCAGCAGGAGCCGCCGCCTACGGCCAGAAGAAGATCTACATTATTGTCTCGTGCGATCTTTACGCCTTCGCGAAGTTTCTCAATTGTCGGATTCGGCATGACGCCTGCATCCTCGATGATGTTCTTCCCGTTATCTTTGAGGATCTTCACGATCTGATCGTAGATCCCGTTTCTCTTGATGGAACCGCCGCCATAGATGAGCTGGATGTTCTTTCCGTACTTCGGAAGCTCCTCATTCAGATACGAAAGAGAATCATCTCCGAAGTAGAGTTTGGTTGCGTTCTTGTAGCTGAAATTACCTAACATTGCTTTTTCTCCTTGTATTTTGCTTTATTATGTTATGTTTAACATTGTTACAAATATTGATTTATCAGGCTCTATGCCGTATGGGCGAGATTGCCGATAAAATCACTTTTGGATGGACGTGATTTCGTCTTCGTTCACTCCATGCAGAGCGTGATGGTCACATCGCCGTGGGAAAGAAGCTCCGTCATCTCGTCTTCGGATAGATCGATCTTTCCAAGGCGGGTATAGGACCAGGAATTGGAACCGTAGAAAATGACGATCTGGTCTCCTGAATATAGAACGATATCACCGGATGAGGTAGTGGTCTGGGAATCATTTTTTGTAATGGACATCTCGATGGTAAGACTATCCTTTGCAAGTGCTTTTAGATCAGAAACGGAATCATTATCTTCCCAGGTGACGGGAACTTTAGTATCTCCGATTTTCAGTACCATGGTTTTCTCCTTTGCTGTTTCCGCTGAGGTTTCAGCGTCTGTTGCTTCCGACTCGGAAGTTGTGGCAGATTCTGTTGGTGTGCTTTCCGAAGTTGTTGCTTCGGTGGCTATCGTCGTGCTCTCCGCCGATGATTCCGTAAAAGCACTTGTCCCTGTCGTTTCCGTTTTCCCTGCACATCCACTCATACAAATTGCAGTAGATAGAAGCAGGATCAGTAGTTTATTCTTCATTTTTGATCAACCTTTCTTTTTATCATCTTCGTCACATGTCCAGGTGAGAACACCGGTCTTCTGAGCGATCTCATATCTGCCGATCTTATAGTCCAGTTTTTCCAGAGCGATATCGTATTTTTTTCTGGCTTCGAGAATGGATTCGCGTGCTTCTTTAAGAAGATTTGTCCGGGCATCAATCGTCGAGTCGCCTTCCTGATAGAGTTTCACATATTCGATGAGCATTTCGACAGGCATTCCGGCATCTCGAAAACAGATCGCATTTTCGACCCAGGCGATATCCGTCTCCTGATAATCCCGTATTCCGCCCGGTGTCCTTGTCACTTCCGGAATCACCCCGACACGTTCATAGTAGCGGAGGGTATCGGCTGTAATATCGTACTTTTCACAGACTTCTTTAATTGTCATATGCATCCTCCTAATCATCCGATCCATCAGTTGATATGTTCATTCTACAACTTGGAGTTAACTCCAAGTCAAGAGGGAATATAGATTTATTTCTGAGAGTGAAAACGAATTCATAATGAATCAAGATTAGGCGAAAGCGCATGATATAATTGAGTACAGAAATAGCGTATGGGTCTGAAGAATATAGGTAAAAAAACGAAGTAGCGTACGATGAAGTTGTATAAATTTGGAAATCCGAATGCGGACATAGTATTGATCCAGCCGGTCGATGATCACGATCTGGAAGGAATAGAGAAAGAGGTTTCTGTCATAGCCGAAAGCTGTGGGAGAGACTTCTTTCTGATTGCCTGTCAGGTCGAAGACTGGAATAAGGATCTTTCTCCGTGGAAAGCACCTGCCGTTTTCGGAAAAGAGGACTTCGGAGATGGTGCCGAAGAGACCCTTAGGAAAATACTTGCTCTCTGTTCGGATGAAGGGAAGACCTACTATATCGGCGGGTATTCGCTTGCAGGGCTTTTTGCTCTGTGGGCTGCCTTTCAGACTGACCGGTTCAGCGGGGTGGCTGCGGCATCTCCATCGGTATGGTTTCCGGGATTTCTTGATTACATGAAAGAGAAGAAGATCCAGGCAGATTCTGTGTATTTCAGTCTCGGTGACAAAGAAGAGAAGACACGTAATCCGGTGATGGCAACAGTGGGAGAAAGGATCCGTGAAACTTATGATTTGCTAAAAGATCGTGGCATCCGCTGTGTGCTTGAATGGAATGAGGGAAACCATTTCAAAGAACCGGATATACGCACGGCGAAAGCTTTTTCCTGGCTTTTGGGAAACAGAAAGAAAACGGTGCGTGTCGTGGCCGCCATCATCCGCGATGGAGACCGGATCTTCGCGACACAACGCGGGTACGGTGCTTTTAAAGACGGATGGGAATTCCCCGGAGGAAAAATCGAAGATGGAGAGACGCCACAGGAAGCACTCCGACGTGAGATTCGGGAAGAACTGGACGCAGAGATCGTTGTCGGTGATCTTCTTTTGACGGTGGAATATGACTATCCGGAATTTCATCTTTCTATGGACTGTTTCTGGGCAGAACTGGCAAAAGGTTCAAAGATGAAACTTCTGGAACATGAAGCGGCGAAGTGGCTTTCCTACGAACAATTGGATTCAGTGAACTGGCTTCCTGCCGATATCGAAGTGGTAAAAGCTATAAAGTAACTTCTTTGATAAAATATATGATGTGACTATAGAAACATCAGGAAAAGAACCTAAAAGGAGAAAAAATAAATACGGATTAGATAATTATGGAATTGGTAAAATACAATGGAAATCT
Source organism: uncultured Eubacteriales bacterium (assembly GCA_900317035.1). Lineage (GTDB taxonomy): Bacteria > Bacillota > Clostridia > Saccharofermentanales > Saccharofermentanaceae > Scatonaster. The sequence goes on along the minus strand of ONFC01000142.1, from coordinate 849 downwards.
TAAAAGTGAACTGTTTCGCTTTACCACTGAGTGTTTTGCTGAATTAGGAAAATCTTTTGAACCTTATGGCAGACACAGTTTTTATAATGAAATAGATAATTACTTTGAACGGTTCTGGTGCCTTGTTGATGAGGATAAAGTTAAAGGTACAGTAGCAATTGCAAGACTAGATGATATCACTGTTGAACTAAAGGCTTTGTATCTTGACAGTCCACTCCGAGGTTTTGGATGGGGATATAAGCTTTTGGATGAAGCTGTATCTTTTGCTAGAGAAAACGGTTTTTCCAGGGTAGTGCTTGATTCTATGTCACATTATAAAGATGCAGAAAGACTTTATAGACATTACGGCTTTACAGATATCGATCGTTATAATGATAATGTTCATGCCAATGTATTTATGCAGTTGATCTTAGCTTACACTATGGAATATAAAAATCCGGTCGATGAATCACCTTCTGTCAGGTTGATTCCATTTTTACCAGAATATCAGGAACGATATAAAGAATTATACAATGACTGTTATCATGAGATGCGGGAAACATTGAATATAAAGCCTTATGATTATATTCAGAATGATTCATTCTTCGATTCCGGATTGAAAGATGTTTATATACTGATAAATGGAAATGATATTATCGGAAGTGTCGCGCTGAAAGGTGAAGAAATAGATGATCTTATCGTGAATTCTAAGTATCAGGGAAGGGGATATGGAAGGCAGATTCTTTTATGGGCACTGGAAAATATAAACAGTAAGCGGATAATACTGCGTGTGGCCGCATGGAATAAAAGAGCTATTAGTTTATATGAGAAAAATGGATTTGAGATAGTAGGTAAAGCGTAATATTCCAG
>ONFC01000199.1 GCA_900317035.1 uncultured Eubacteriales bacterium | reverse complement strand
TTTTCTTCATTTGCTTTGCCGTGCGGCTCGTTCTTCAGGTCGATGGCGATGATCGTATCATTCTCTTTATAGCGCTCCGCAATATAAGAAAGGGAATCGTAGTAATCCTGAATCGAGATCTTGTCGGTGTACCACAGATTTGTCATGTGACCGGCCGCATCTGTATTCGCACTATGGATATCAAGAATGACCTTCAGGCCGTACTTTCTACACAGGCTGATCGCATAATCGAAGATCTGCTGGCTGTTCATGCCGACAAGCTCCGCATTCTCTGCCTGATTGAAGTTCGCCTCCGGATATTCGCCTCTCTTCCAGGCCAGGATCAGCTCGGAAGAGATCGGGATACGCAGTACATTGAAGCCGTGATCCGCGATCGAACGGATCGCTGTTTCCATATTGCAGCTCCAGCATCCGTCAAAGATGTTCGTGCCGGTGTTATAACCGAACCAGTTTACACCGGTCAGCCAGACCTGTTTTCCGTCTTTATCGACGATCCTGTTCCCGACAGTAGTCAGCCAGTCATCGCCGTCCACCGGATCAAGAGATCCTATCATGGATTCAGAAGTTTCTGATTCAGAGGAAGAATCTGTCGGAGCCGCTGTGGTCTCCGCCGGTGCTTTTGTCGGCTCGGCCGGAGCCTGGGTGGGAGCCGCTGTAGGAGCCGAGGTCGGTGCCGCCGTAGGCTCTGCTGTCGGCGCAGCGGTCGGTGTCGCAGGTGCAGCTGTAGGAGTCGCCGGGACCGGAGTTGGTGTGGCCGGTGCCGGTGTCGGGGTCGCAGGAACCGGAGTCGGATCCGCGAAGGACGGGCTTACGGAAATCGATGGTTTCCATCCATCCGGAGCGCCCTGGATATTAAATCCGCCAACACCCTTTGATTCACCCGGCACGGGAAGCTGCCAACTGGAAGCACTCATTTTCAGGGTTACTTTTCTGCCGGATACCGTTTCTTTGAAGTTCCAGGAACCCTGCCATGTCGATCCTTCCGGGATCTCAAAGGTCATCGTCCAGTCCGACAGGTTCTTATCACTGCCGTTATTGAGAACAACATTATATGTTTTCCAGTCACCAGTGGCGCCTGTCGAAGCAGTCGCTGTAACGCCCTGATCTGCTCTTACGCGCAGTGCACTTAGCGGCGCCAGAAGGAACGTCAGCACAAGCAATACACTAAGTAAACTTCTTCTCCTCGTAGTCTTTTCCATAGATCTCACATCCCCTTGTTGATCTCCTGCTGTCTGTCGCGGGAAAGCCGCAGGATCTCCTGCATTAGTGCTTTTGCCGCTTCACTATACTGTTCTTCTACGGATTGTCCGACACGCTCTAAGATCTCGGCTTCACGGGACGGGATCTTCGTCGGAAGTCCTTTCCACGCCTTGATCCTCGCGATACGGTCTACATGCTTCATTCTCCGCTCAAAAAGCACAAACAGTTCTTTGTCGATCTCGTTGAGCGCCGCTCTCTCCTCAAAGAGCGGGTCGTTGTCGGAGACCAGTGCTTCGGCGGCATCGGAATCGATGGAGATATATTTCTCGACAAGTTTCTCCATCGCGACAAGATATCCCTTCACGCCCATGCCGCAGACCTGCTCGGCGCAGACGGCTTCGATGACGGAAGTATTTCTGAAACTTTCTCTGTTATGAATATCGGAAAGATGCACTTCGATGACCGGGATCTTGATGAGCTCGATGGCGTCCCGGATCGCGATGCTGTAGTGTGTGTATGCACCGGCATTTAAGACGATACCGTCGATCACGCCCATGGAAGAATGGAGCTTCCGGATAATCGCCGACTCGGATTCCGACTGGAAGCACTGCACCTTCACGCCCAGCTCGATGCCCTTGTTGATGCAGGCATTCTCCAGGTCAGCAAGAGTTCCGGATCCGTAGTGCTTCGGATCTCTCTTCCCCAGCTGCGAAAGATTCGGGCCGTTCATGATCAGGATCGTCTTCATTCCTCATTCTCCTTTTCCCATATATGCATCCAGGAGCGCCAGTGCGAGGCAGCCTTCCGCGACCGGAAGTGCTCTCGGGACGATGCATGCATCGTGGCGTCCTTTGATCTCTATCTTTACGTTCTCCTTGGCGTCGAGATCGACCGTGTCCTGTTCCCTTCCGATCGACGGAGTCGGCTTAAAGGCCACCTGCGCCAGGATCGGCATGCCGTTACTGATGCCGCCCTCAAATCCGCCGCCATGGTTCGTGGTCATGCGGAGTTTCCCATCTTTAAACTGCAGATGATCGTTGTTCTGCGAGCCTCTTCTGGAAGCAACCGGAAAGCCCGATCCGAAGGATACTCCTTTTACGGCAGGAACGCCGAACATCAGCTGGGCGAAACTGCTCTCGACGGTGTCCCACATCGGGGATCCGATACCGCCCGGAAAGCCCGTCGCCATCACCTCTACTATACCACCGACAGAGTCATTCTCCAACTTTGCCGCTTCGATCTCCGCGGTCATCCGCGCTGCCACCGATGTGTTTTCCTGTGGAAAAGCACCCGCCGTCGGAATTACCGGCATTTCTTCGTCTTCCCAGCTCGGTGCATCGATCTTGCCGATACGGATGATATGGCCATAGACTTCTGCGCCGCACTTCGCTTTTAAGACCTGCTTGGCGATCGCGCCCGCAAAGAGTACCGGCGCCGTGAGTCTTCCGGAGAAATGTCCGCCGCCCCTCGGGTCATTGCTCATCTTATAGCGGAGTCTCGCCGTATAGTCGGCATGTCCCGGTCTCGGCGTGACAGTAAACCCATCATAGTCGGACGAGTGGGTGTTCGTATTCAGGAT
>ONFC01000030.1 GCA_900317035.1 uncultured Eubacteriales bacterium | reverse complement strand
TTGTTTACTTATGTTTTTCAACTCTATGAATTGAACATTTGGCTCGTATAAAAGTAGTAATTACTTTCTGCTCTTCTATTCAATTTTCAAGGTCCGTTCGCGTCCGCTCTCGCGAAGCGCTTGATTATATTAACACCTCACCCATACCCTGTCAAGCAATATTTTGATTTTTTTCATGGAAATTTTGTTACACGAAAACTACGTAAAAAAGTCGGCCCAAAACATCTCTTTTGAAGACGTGGCCGACTATTTTATTTATATGGAAAAATATTTAAATATAGATACTTACTTTATCTATATTATCCGATCTCCGGCATCTCATCAGAAGCGTCCGCCGCCACCGCCGCTGTGGCCGCCACCGCCACCGCCGCCTCCTCCGCCTCCGCCTCCGGAGGAAGAAGATGTGTGATAGACTCGGGTGCTTTTGCGAATAAAGGTATCTGTCGTCTCGATCGTCTTCGAATTCGGGCGGTCAATATAGGTGGAAGAATTCGGCGCCTTATCGAGTTTCCTTCTGAATGTGCAGATAAGCGTGATCAAACCGGCAAGAAGAAGCGGAATAATGATGCATGCCCCATAGATGACGATCAGGCCGGAAGAATGGTAATCATAGTCCTGAAGATCATCAAGGATATGATCTATCGCATCAAAATACTGCGCACTCTTAAGCTCCGGCTTGTATTTCCCGAAAAGGCTCTGGCACTCTTCGTTATCCACCGAAAAAAAGGCCGTGCCATATGTATAGATCCAGAAAAATCTGCCTCCATCGTAATCGAGCGTCAGATCGATCAGGATACAGATACCGGAGTTGTCCTGCATACTTGTGTGGATACAGTTACCCTTATATATCTTTGCCGCAAATTTCTTGCAGTCCTCATCGGCCGTACCTTCCGGATTATGCCGTGTGGTTACGATAACGACATTAATATCATTATCATCCTTCAGTTTTCTGGCCGCATCTTCCAGTTCTTCGATCTCGGATTCGGAGAAGATTTCTGCATCATCGATGATCTTCATCTTCTTTTCCGGTCGCATATTCATGAATACGAAGGCTGCGATCGAACCAATGACAACTAGTACCAGCACCAGGATCATCACACCGGAAAGCGCAGAGAACTCGCCCCAGATACTTTTCTTCGTATATTTCAGGTCTTCCTTTTTCGTGCTCATCCGACAAAACCTCCCATGATCATGCCGGCGATGAGACGGGTCAGCATCGCTGCAATGGCCAGGATCACGAAGAACAGGATGATCCTCTTCAGTCTGCTGACAGGCGGGATCCCGGCGACTTCACCGGTCTGCCCGTTCATGCAGAAATCATAGGATTTGCCGTGATACTTATAATGCAAAAACCAAACCGGCATCATGGCATAGAACATCTTCGGCTCATAAATGACCGAATCATCCTTTTTTACCTTGACGCCACGGTTGTACTTCTTAAAGGAAGGCGAGAGTTCTTCGGTGATATACTCCTTGACCCTTCCGACAAGACGGCCTTTGAGGTCATCACCTGTCTGGTCATATCTTTCTGCGAAGAAACCCTGCATATATACCGGATCAAAATCCTTGATCGCTTTGAAGTTAAAAGGCTCGATCGCTTCCATCAGTTTATCGTCGATCCTGGATGAACCATCCAGCGGAATATGTCTCCACGAAAGGAAGTTCCTGCGTCTGAAGTTATAGTAGGATGTAGTCACGGTAGTCGTACTTCCTGTGGTATGCGAGACCTCATTCACCGCTTCTCCCTGGACATCCACATCGCTCTCCACATCGTAGAGCCAGAACGGGACATAAAGACCTGTAAGCTTCTCGATATTCTTATCGGATACAAAGTCAAATGGCGTCCAGCGGCCGCCCTTGCACCAGTTGAAAAACTTCTTTACGGCCTCTTCTTTTCCATATTTAAACGGCAGGATATAGTCCGGTGAGAACTCCTCGTCCAGACGCTGGCTGATGATCGCGGGCGATCCGCAAAAAGCACAGAACGTCGCACTGGTGTTCGCATCTGTGACGACTGTGGCACCGCAGGCATTACAGATGAACTGCACGCCCTGATCCCCGAGTTTCTTTTTTATGTTCTCTTTTGCATCCGCCCTGTGGATCCTGGATCCGGCATCACTGTCCTCCGGTGCTTCCGGAACGATCGTGTTCTTCAGCTGTTCTGCAGTAAAACGGCTCATGCAGTATTCACAGACCATCATCTGTGAATCCGCGTCAAAGACGAGATTCGCATTACAGTTCGGACACTTTATTGAATCGGCCATTTCTTCTCTCCCTTAATGGAATAGCAATATTCTACCATTTTTCCTTTGCAGTTGCGATATTACGAGGATATGCTACACTTTTGATAGATTTAAAAGACTGCAGCACGCTTTTGATACTAAAGGACGGAAATATGTTTCAGGCAATACAGGACATCGACTTCTACATTCTGGATTTTCTCCAGACCATGGCACGTTCCCCGTTCTGGGACAAGTTCCTGGCTTTTTTCACATCTCTCGGCGATCCTTTCATGTTCGTCTGTTATGCGGCGCTACTTCTTGCGATTTCGAAAACGAGAAGGGACGGCCTTATGGTCAGCGGCGGTATGCTCACCGGACTTCTGGTCGGAGAACTTCTCATCAAGAACCTCGTGCGTCGCGCCCGCCCCTGCTGGATCCACCCGGAGGTCGAACTGCTGGTGAAGAATCCGAAGGACTACTCATTCCCGTCCGGACACACCATGACGATGACGATCCTGTGCATCATCCTTATCTATAACCATCCGAAGCTTGCATATGGGCTGATCCCCGCATGGCTTCTTCTCGTCTATTCGAGGATGTATCTGTATCTTCATTTCCCGAGCGATATTCTTGCAGGCATCGCACTCGGCGTAGTCATCGGGATCCTCACGATCAAGATCACGCCGAAGATCGAAAAGACGATCGAAAAGAGAAAGAAGAAACTCGTCTTCACTCCCGAAAACAAAGAAGAATAAGTGCTTTTACCGAAGAAAAACGACTCCCGTTCCTTAAGGTCCGGAAGTCGTTTCCGTTTTATTTTTCATAGATGGATTTGATTTCCTTCTCGACCGTATCGGCCGCTTCTGATATATCCATCTCTCCGGTTATGAATTTGGCAAAGTACATTCTCACCACTGCGATAGCTCGTTTGTCCCGGATCTGCCTGCGGAGCGGCTTTCTCAGGAACATTTCATATTCATCAAGGATCTCGTCGGCATGATCCATCGGGAGCTCGATCCGATCGTGTTCCGGAACACCCAGAATCAACTGGGAGTCTTTCTCCGCGCTTTCCTTGTTCAGTTTACGGAATGCCTCGACATTTACAGGAATGACATCACTGCTATATACAACTCTCGGTAACCCTGCCGATTCAGCGCTGCTACTGTACTGCATATCCTCGGAGAGCATGTACTTGATCACTTCCCATGCCTTGTCTTTCTGTGTCGAGTAGGACGGGATCCCGGCGGTACAGCGCGAGGTGATGATCGGCGTGCATCCCGTAGATCCGGGGTAGCCATACCAGGAGAATTCGCCGGGAATCATCTCCTTATACGAGAATTCAGAAAGAGAATTTACCGAAGCCATGCAGAATGCCGTTTTATGAGTATACAGGTCACCCACTCCGAAAAAGGGATACGGCTCAACCGGATCATCTGAATAGTAGAAATCAATGCCGGCACCCCTGGAAGGCGGAGCATAACTTGTCTCCTCATCACTCGCTTCCACCTCAAGTTTCAACTGCGAAAACATATCCTCCAGAGAAGATTTATTGATCGAAACCTTATTATTTGCATAGTCGATCCAGGAGGACAGTTCACCCTCGATATACATATTTAATAACTCGACGGTGTATTTGTAATCGATGATCTGTGCATCCGTTCCCAGAGACAGGCGGAGTCCGACATAATCTTTATAGTTTAAGTCAGTTCTGCCATTGGCTGCTTCATTACTGCCAAGCATTGCATACGCCTGGAAGCTCAGCGGGATCTGATATAGTTTTTTATCTGATTCGAATGCGCGAAAAGCACTGTCAAAGAACTCATCTCTATTAATTCCGGACGGGCCGTCCATGTATCCGTTCAGGTTAGTGAAGACCTGGTGGTTATCCAGAGGAAACAATCTGTCTGTTCCTATAACAATGTCCGGACCGACACCGGAATTGATCTGCGCCATCATGTCGGCTTTCGCTTCTTCAAAGGCATCATCTGAAACCCTAAAATCCGCATAGTCATACACTTTGACCCAGATCCCATTCGAAGCATCTTTATTAAACGAGGAGATGCTCTTCATGATAGAAGCGTCAGTAATAGTGATACCGCCGACCCATATGACATCCTGTCCGGCATGCGGATTCTCATCCGCCGGCTCGACTTTGATCAGATGTGTCTCCACACCGGAAAGAGTATAGACAGGAGTGGCCATGAGGATACTCGTCTTTCTTTCACCGGAAGATTCATCCACCGAAGTAATTTCCGGTTCAGAAGCTGTTGTTTCCGCGTTAGTTTCCGGGGGTTCTTCAGCAGGAACCGGCTGCGGATCTATAGCTACCCCGTTGTCAGGGAGGATCAGCAGAGGCTCGGAAAGCTCGCCCTCACTCAGCACTTTGACCTGACTTTCATAGAGGTACGAACGGTCGATGTCCGTCTGATTCCAGTCGAACATAGTGCTGAATGTACCATCAGCAACATTCAGTTTTCCAAAAGCATTTCGGGTCGCGCAGTACACTCCTGACTGCGTCTCATATACTCTCATGCCTATGAGAGTCTCCGTATTTCTGTCTATTGCCTTATGCTGGAGGATGCCGTCGTTATCTAAAGAAAGAGCTTCGAGAGCGACAGCTCCATAATACGGAACCGGTCCCGGACTTAATATCTGAAGGTAATACTGCCCGTTTTCTTCCAGAAAACCCGTGAAATAGGTACCATCACCGGCCATCTCCCGAAACAGGATCTCGTCATTTTTGTCCAGCTGTATCAGCACGCTACCGCATGCGATCACTGTACCAAGATCATCGGTGCAAATCAGATCGGAATATGGCAGAGCTTCGATCTCGGCAGTATATATCTTCTTTTCTTCGGAGATCGGGACGCCCGAAAGATCGAATTTCTGAACAAAAAGACTATTTGGATAATCTCCGTCGCCTTCTGCCGGTTTAAGAAAAGCCGCTACAATATTGCCCTGCTCATCCAGTGTGAAACCCGGGCGGACTCCCATTGTTTCATTCTGGAAACGACCGACATACTGTCCCTGAAGATCAAAGATCGCCCAATAGTAGTCTGTCGGAGCCGGTTCATCTGTATCAGGCAATCTATCTTCGTAAACAATATATACCTCGGTAATAATTCTATCCCCAACAAACCTGGGACTCTGGCACATAGCGGAAGAGATCTTCCTTCCCTGAGGATCTTTGACCTCCGGTGGAGTTAGAACAACTTCTTCCGTATTATAGAAAGGCTCCGCAGCAGGTTTAACATCTTCAGCACCCTCTGTCACAACCGTTTCCGTCGAGGCTGCTGTTTTTTCCTGAAAAACAGCCGTTGTTGTCGGTTCCGTTGGCGCGCGATGTGCGCATCCGGAGAGAAGTGCCGCCGCCATAGCAAGAGAGAGGATCTTAAGTTGTAATCTGTTCCGACGCACCATGATGTCAATTTCCCTTTCTATTTGCCCTAATTTTTTGCCATCTTATACTGCAAATTGTATAGCACAACCGCTGTCACCGAGTGACAAAAATGTAATTGTATTATATAATCGCATCGACTGAAGTATTTCTGTAAAAGAAACGTCTTATTCCGCAGATACCGCCGGCCGGATCTGACGAAGACGGGACACAGAAAAGCGGACGTCACGTAATTGTATCCCCGTCATGTGGGGAATAATAACAAAGGAGGGTTTGGTTATGAAGAAACAAACTCAAAAAACAAAATCAATAGCATTGATAGGCATTTTAACAGCGCTCATGATTCTCATGTCCTTCACGCCTATCGGGTACTTCAGATCCGGTACCATCGAAGTCTCTCTCCTCATGATTCCAGTAGCAATCGGAGCAGTCGCTCTCGGCCCTTGGGCTGGCGCGTTCCTCGGTGGTGTTTTCGGCATCACGAGCTTCATCCAGTGCTTCGGTATGTCATTCTTCGGAACATTCCTCATGGATATCAACCCTGTTGCCACATTTATCATGTGCATCATCGCACGTATCCTTGCAGGTTTCTGCGCTGGTCTCGTCGCTTCTGCTTTCAGAAAAAGAAAGAACGCAGGTGTCCGCCTCGCCGGCTATTTCGTAACCGGTCTTTCTGCAGCAGCCTTTAACACACTCTTCTTCATGGGCTCTCTGCTGGTATTCTTCTGGAACAGCCAGACATTTATCAACGCAGTGAATGAATGGGGCTACAAGACAGAGAATATTCTCCTGTTCTTCTTCGCATTCGTTGGTTTCAACTGCGTCCTCGAGCTGATCGTTACCTGCATCGTTACCGGTGTAGTAGGCGAAGCACTTGAGAAGGCAAACCTGATCACCAAGTACACCAACTCCAAGAAAGATATCGACGATGAGCCGGTACTTCTTGAAGGCGATGTTCCCTGCGAAACAACAGCCGATGAGGCAGAAGCTGCCGAAGAAGCATAAGGCACAGCAATCAGTAAGAATACAAGTGCTTTTGCCACAGAATCACAAAGAACAATGAAACGGGACAACCAATACTCTTAAGGAGAACACTTATGATACTGGCTGTAGATATCGGAAATACCCACATTCTTCTCGGAGGATTCGATGATCAGGAGATCCTCTTTACAGAGCTTCTGACCACCAACAGACATGCCACCGATCTGGAGTACGCCGCGCTCATCGAGACGGCACTCCGGGTAAACCGGCTTGACTTCACGACGGTCGATGGCGCGATCGTATCGTCCGTAGTCCCTTCTGTCACCAACAATATCCGCACGGCGATCGAACGCTTTACCGGCGTTACCCCCCTGATCGTCGGACCGGGAGTGAAGACAGGGCTTAAGATCCGGACAGACAATCCGGCACAGGTCGGAGCCGATCTCGTCATGGCCGCCGTGGCCGGTATCCGCGAATACAAGGTTCCGCAGATCAGCATCTATATGGGCACCGCGACAACTTTCTCTCTGATCGACGAGAATAAGACTTTTCTCGGAACTTCGATCGGGGCCGGCATGGGAGTTGCAGCGGACGCACTCTGCGAGAAGACATCCCAGCTGCCGAGTGTGGCATTTGAGACGCCGAAGAAGGTCATCGGCACAAACACCATCGACAGCATGAAGAGCGGACTGATGTACCAGACAGCTTCCGCGATCGACGGTATGATCGACCGCATCGAAGAAGAGTACGGCAGCAAATGCACGATCGTGGCGACCGGCCGTTACGCCGCCTCTGTGGTACCGCTCTGTCATCACACGATCCACTGCGATCCCGATCTCATCCTGAAGGGTCTGATGGAGGTCTACCGGAAGAACGCGTAAGCGATGGCAGAGCTCAGGGGCTTAAGAAAGAATGTTTTAAGAATTTATCAGATGATTCGGACCACCGGGGACTTCCAAATGCTCCCGGTGGTTGCTTTTTGCTCATAATACGTCGTTAATCCCGAATTCGGAAAAGACGACGTATTGGAATAGAGCGTCTTACGTCGTTTTTTTGACTTCTGAAAAATTCGACGTATTTTTCGGGTCCGTTTTACGTCGTTAAAAGCACTTCCCGTAAAACGACGTAAAAACAGGGAATAAAATACGTCGTAAAACCGCGATCCAAAATCGCGACGTTTTTTCGGCAGAAATTTTACGTCGGAATCAGCAGAAATCTCATTCGCGACGTATTCGAAGAAAAAGAAATACGTCGGAATTCGGTTTTCCCGATATTCCGACGCACTTTTTCTTTCCTAAAAGCACCTGTCCTGAGGCTTTCGGTATTTCAACCGTCAATCCTGGTTCTCGTACGCGACCAGGTACTCCTCACCATACATCTTACGGAGCTTCGGCTTCTCGATCTTACCAGTCGCATTGCGGAGAACCGGAGCGAAGATGATCTTTCTCGGTCTCTTATAACGAGGCATCTGCAGGCAGAAGTCATTGACCTCTTCCTCTGTCATCGTCATGCCTTCCTTGACCTCGATGATCGCGCCGGCGATCTCGCCCTGACGCTTGTCCGGAAGACCGATAACCGCAACGTCCTTGATCTTATCGTTCTTCATGATGAAGTCCTCGATCTCGACAGGATAGAGGTTCTCACCACCGGAGATGATGACGTCCTTCTTTCTGTCAACAAGGTAGATGAATCCATCCTCATCCTGACGGCCCATGTCGCCGGTCAGGAGCCAGCCGTCCTTAAGGACTTCCGCCGTTGCTTCCGGATTATTGTAGTAGCACTCCATGACGCCGTTACCCTTGACACAGAGCTCGCCGACCTCGCCCTGCTTGACGATATTGCCGTTCTCGTCAATGATCTTGCACTCCCAGCCGTAGCCCGGGATACCGATAGCGCCAACCTTCTCGACATTCTCCACACCGAGGTGTACGCAGCCCGGTCCGATCGACTCGGAAAGACCGTAGTTCGTGTCGTACTGATGATTCGGGAAGTATGCGAGCCATCTCTTGATCAGGGACTTCGGAACAGGCTGAGCACCGATGTGCATCAGTCTCCACTGATCGAGCTGGTAATCAGAAAGCTTCACATCGCCTCTATCGAGCGCATCGAGGATGTCCTGTGCCCACGGCACCAGGAGCCATACGATCGTGCAGTGCTCGGAAGATACGGCATCGAGGATATACTTCGGTTTCGTACCACGGAGAAGAACCGCACGGGAACCTGCCACCAGTGATCCCATCCAGTGCATCTTCGCACCGGTGTGATAGAGCGGCGGGATACAAAGGAAGCAGTCATCACGCCCTGTGGAGTGATGCTTCTGCTCGACTGCCGCAGCGTGCATCAGGCTTCTGTGGCGGTGCAGGATCGCCTTCGGGAAACCGGTCGTACCGGAGCTGAAGTAGATCGCACCGAAGTCTTCATCCGTGATCGGGATGTTCGGGCGTGTGCTGGAATAGTCACCTGTGATCAGGCGGTAATCTTCTGCAAAAGAGGGGCACTGCTCGCCTACGAAGATGAGCGCACGGTTCTTGTGAAGTGCCGGCTCGATATTTTCGATACGGGATACGAACTCCGGACCGAAGAACAGGATGTCCAGTTCAGCCAGGTTGGAGCAGTACAGGATCTCATCGGATGTATAACGGAAATTCAGCGGTACTGCAAGGGCACCGGTCTTCAGGATACCGAAGTAGATCGGGAGCCACTCAAGGCAGTTCATCATGAGGATACCGATCTTATTTCCCTTTTTGATACCACGGGAAAGAAGCATGTTGGCCAGACGGTTTGCCTTCTCATCGAAGACCTTCCATGTGATCTGACGGCGGTATGCCTGTGTCTTTGTGGGCTGGATCAGTTCATATTCTTTCCAGGTGATGCGGCCGATCTCCTGCTGTTCCGGATTTAATTCCACCAGCGCGACCTCGTCACCATACATATCTGCATTTCTTTCAAGATAATCGGTAATCGGCATATTCAAATTCCTCCTACATTTTCTACCGTACTACACGTACAAAATACGCCTATATGAGTATAACAGGATTATTCTGAAAAAGCACCCTGTCATTTTCAAGCACTTTCCTCTCGAAAAGCACTTGTCCCCGTCTTTATTTTTCTTCTGCGGCTTCCTTCTTATTCTTCTGTATTCTTCTCTCCTGCAGCGCATATCCTACGATCAGGATGATGATCGTGATGAAGATGCAGCTGTAAAAAGAGATGCCTCGCGAAAACAGCGCAAGGTTCGCAGTACTTGCGATATCGTCGATCTGGCAAAGTCCAGCCAGAAGAAGATAATCCGCGACACCCATGCCGCCCGGCACCGGAAGACTATACACACCTACCAGCACGAGGCAGGATACTGCCGTGACATCTGCCAGATTCCCGTAGGATCCGCCGAAGGCAAGATATACCAGGACTGTCGTACTGACCAGAGAAAATCTCTGCAGCAGATTCAGTCCGAAGGCTGCAAACATTGCGGGCTTATTCTTAAAGATCAGGTCCGCACAGCTCTTGTACTGCGCGATCGCCGCGTCGATCTTTGCGACTCTTCCCTCCACATCGCGGATCAGGTGCATCTTCTTGGCGAGTTTTACGAGTTTGACCGCTACATTTCGGATCCAGCGTTCTTTCTTCAGGATCAGCACGAACACCGCACAGAGCACCAGCAGGATAACAAATCCGATCATGACGAGCGTCTGTGCGAGCGTATCCATCCCCCAGTACATCGCCGGGCTCAGTGCAAATCCGATCACACCGACGATCGCGAGCGCCCCGGTATAAAAGAGCATATTGAGCACAAGGATGACCGCGGATTTCGCCACCGGTATCCCGTCTCTATTCATGAAAAAAGCACTTGCCGGCTGGCCGGCGGATGCAGACGGAGTGATCGCCGAGAAGTAGATATCCGCCGCTGAATAAACGATTCCATGGCTTTTTATCGGCTTCTCTCCTTCTGTCTTCGTCAATGTCCGCACGAGGATATCGAGCGCAAATCCCTCGAAAAGAATATTGCAGAGCATTCCCGCTACCGCCAGAACGAGCCACTTCACATCGGAGTGGATCAGGGTCTCCCGGAGAAGCGATGGAGAGAAACTATCGGATCTGGATACGACCGCCCAGATACTGAACACCATCAGTACCAGAAACAGAAGCATCCATGGCAATTTCTTCTTAAGCATATTCCGCCGGCATCTCCTTTCAGCCCTTATTCTTCAAAAGTCGAAAGCCCGCGCCATCAGCACGGGCTTTCTCCATTATAATCTATTTTCTATCAGTTCGTGTAGTTATCGAAATAACCCTGTACCAGCACGACCGGGGTTCCCTTATCACCGGAGCCGGAAGTCAGGTCACAAAGTGATCCGATCAGGTCGGTCAGCTGACGCGGTGTCGTTCCTTCGCTGGCCATCTTGCCGACGAGGTCTTTGTCCTTTGCCTTGATGCTCTCGGAGATCGCCTTCTTGAGCTCTTCGCCGGACAGATCCTTAAAGTCATTATCCGCGAGGTACTTCAGTTTCAGTTCGTTCGGTGTGCCGATCAGGCCATCGGTAAATGCCGGAGATACGACCGGATCTGCGAGTTCCCAGATCTTTCCCTGCGGATCCTTAAATGCACCGTCACCATATACCATTACTTCGACGCACTTTCCGGTCGCATCGAGGATATTCTTCTGGACAGCGAGCACCAGCTCTTTGCACTCTCTCGGGAAGAGCTTGACCTGATCCTCGGTCGCCTTATTGGATCCGAGCAGGCCGTACTTCTCATTGCATCCGCTTCCGTTCACAGGCGCGTTCATGATCTCGTCCATGCCGAATACTTTCTCTGCACCTGCCGCAAGAAGGATCCTCTTGGTTCTGGCGCGGGTGTGGATATCGCAGTTGATGACGTTCTTTGTATAGTCGAGGATCGCCTTCGGCTGGTTGGCGAAGATGATCTCTACTTCACATCCCGTCGCCTTGATGAGATCGCCGTAATATGCCACATAATCGACACCGGTAAACTCATGCTTATTCTCGCCGAAAAGCTCTCTGTACTTCTCCAGAGAGAGGACGTCGCTATACGGATTCACGCCCGCTTCATCGATCTTATCGAGGCTTACCAGGCAGTTGCCGACTTCATCGGAAGGATAGGAGAGCATCAGAACGATCTTCTTACATCCCATTGCGATACCGCGAAGGCAGATCGCAAAACGGTTTCTACTGAGGATCGGGAAAATAACACCTACTGTCTCGCCGCCGAGCTTTGCTTTCACATCTTCTGCAATATCCTGTACTGTACAATAGTTTCCCTGGGATCTTGCTACGATGGACTCTGTCATCGCGATGACGTCACGGTCGCGGAGTTCGAATCCTTCGGATTTTGCCGCCTCCAGTACGGACTCTGTGACGATTTTACTAAGATCGTCTCCCTGACGGATGATCGGGCAGCGGATGCCCCGTGAAACTGTACCAACTCTGCGCTCTGCCATATGAACGTCCTCCTGAAATATAGTTATTCCACGGCGCGCAGCAGCGCTTGATCGCACGACTCCATCGCCGTTTCTTTCACAACGCTTCTATTATAATACGGCTCCTTGATTTATGAAAGAAGTTTATACCCGGCGGATACCTTTAAGAATCGGATCCCCGTCCTCCGGATCGTCTTCATCTCTTCTTCTCCTGCTTACTACGGCAAAAGCACTAGCCCCGATCACCAGGAGCAGTCCCGCACCGAGGATCGCCTTCACCGTAAAATCGATACCGGTCGGAATGACGCCGTTCTTTGTATTCGTGAATGCTATCTTTTTGTCCTCTGTGAGTACGCCGTTCGAAGTTCTGCCTGTCTGAACTTCACCATTATTCAGTTTCCATGTGGCATCGTAGTCAGTCACAGCCTCGGTAACCGAATAGGAAGTACCGGAAGGAAGCGCCAGACGGATCGACTCGCCATGCGCGAGCTGGAATGCTGCCGTTCCTGTGTTATCAAAAGTCAGTGTGACTTCTGATCCGTCACCATAACGGGCATTCATATTGCCGCTTGGGAAAGGATCACCGTTGGCATCCTGAAGAGTAACTGTAAAATCAAACTTCTGGTCACGGCTTCCCATATTGCCGGCAACGGTCTTCGTCACCGTCAGGATGTTTCCGTCAGTGGTATCCTTGATCTTCATCTCAAAGGCCATGACTCCCTCGCCTTCTCTGTGAGACTCAAGAGAAACATCAGTGTAGTTATGGAGGAGCGTGATTCCGCCCGTATCTCCGACAACAAATCTCACGTTGTGAGGAAGCGGCAGATAACCGAGAGGTGCCTGTGTTTCACGAAGCTCGTATGTTCCCGGAGCCAGCTGATTATTCAGCTGCGGAATAAGTCCATCCGCTTCGGATACTAAATCTTCATAGCCTGGTACAGGATCATAGTCGAACATCGTAACAGGACCGACCTTGATCTGTTTGTGCAGCGCGAAGTGCGCACCCTCGATCGGGCGGTTGTCAGTAGCATCTATCTTAGTGACACGAAGTGAATATGTCATGTTTTTGATACCGAGAAGAGTATCATCTCCGGACTTGACCTTCGTCGTTCCGAAGTATTCGCTCGCGGATGTGTCGATCACGAACTCGCCATTTACATACGTTACCAGTATGCTGTCCGTCGGGCAGTAATAACCGATCGGGGTCTTGATTTCTGTCAGCTGGTATGTCGTTCCTTCTACAAAGAAAGCTTTTGTGATCTTACCATGTTCATCCGATACGAATTTCTTTCGGAACGGATGGGCAGGATCTGTGGAGATTACCGTAAACTCCGCATTCTGAAGAGTCTCGGTGTTATCCCAGTTTATCTTCGTCAGTCCGAGACCCGGACGGTCATTGGTGACATGATCCACACGGACGTTTGAATTAGCTGTCATCGTGCCCTGCTCATAAGAAACCGTGTATTCATAATCAGCATCTGTCGTTGCACCCGTCATTGTGCCTCGGATAGTAATCGTTCCACCGTCTGCGATCGGTGTTACGACACACGATGGATCAAGCGTCACTACACCATTGGAAGCCACGCTGTATGTACCATTGAGTTCGACTTCACGGATCACGTAGTCATTCAGAGTAAGCCCTGTATCCAGATGTTCGAAGTACCAGTAGGATGTGTCTTTGTTCGTCTTGATGCAGTGAACCGCATCCTGAGCTGTCGGATCAGGATGCGCAAGAACGTATCCGCCGTTTCCGTCCGACTTATATACTGCAAAGAAAGCATCCGCATGGCTGTCCATGAAGTCCTTATCCGTCCACTCTTTGTATACACGCAGACCGTAGCCCTTGAGGTTGTTGACAACCACCTTCGGATTTACATCAGTCCCCATTGTGCCATAGTACGGATCTGTACTCGTATCATAATAAGTGTCATCGTCGACTTCTTTGTAGTAATAGTAGTCTCTTCTTGAATAGCCATCCGGGACCTCATTGTCACGCTCTTCCACCATGTAGTGAGATCCGACCATAAGTCCTTTTACCTCTACCGTGTACCCGGCAGGAATCTTAGAGATCGCACCATACATAGAAGTCTGGAACGTTGCACTTATCTTCTGTTCAGGACTCAGTGACGAAAAATTATTCGTGCCGAGCGAGACGAAATCCTTGCGCGAAGAATTCCAGTAGCAATAATTTCCGGATGCATCCTTCACGTGATAGTTATACATATAAGCTTCGTAACCGCTCTTATTCTGGGCAGTGATAGCAGCATCATATTCACCGGACAGATACAGGCGGAAGTTGAAACGTGCATCACTTTCAGCTGCCGTTATTTCCTTAACACCATCCTCTTTGTATAGTTTCTTCTGGATATTCAGTGTACGGACAGCCGCCGGATTGATTGTATTGTCGTACATAACGTTTGTACGGTCTTTGGCCTTCGCATATGGAATTGAATAATTATTCCGGTTGTTCGTCGAGTCTGTTGTAGTCGTAATCGTCTCACTACCATTGTTTACAGAAACACTTTGGTATATATCCGTATTAACAGCGCACTCGACGATCCTGTAATCAACCATGTTATCCGGGAATGTGATCTCACACTCTTCCCCCGGCTTAAGGAAGAATACGTTCGAATAATCTACTCCGTCAATAGTACAAGTCGATTCGAACGGAACAGGATCATTGGTTCCACGATAGACCACGCTCATTCCACTGGTATTTCCTGTAATCGGGCACTCTATGATCTGCGCCTGATCATCCTTCTTAGTATAGAAGATCTGGAACGGGAACTCTGCCATAACAGAATCAACATCATCGATACCGGAAACTTTCTTACCGAGAACAACTTTACCCGGTGTAACGGAGGACTGGTTGAACTTCATGTGAAGGTTCGATGCACCGCCGCCACGCTCTAAGTAAAACATTTTCATCTCGTGGGTCGTGTAATCACGGAATACAGAAGTACCCGGAACAAACAATCCGTCCACATATGCCTGCGCTTCTTCCGCAGTATGATTATCACGGCCGAGATAATTGTTATAAAAGATCGTCTTCAAATCAGACTCTTCGCCATTGACAATGACCCTGCCGGTCGCGAAGTTGATCGATCCACCCATCGCACTGTGGCATCCGCCGAGGTCAATGACCAGTTCATCGTCAACATAGAGCCAGAAGTCGTCGTCTCCTGTGAACTCGTAGATAATATCGTGGCCCCAGTCATCCAGTCCACTTGGAGTCTGGATAAAGGAAGCAGTCAGTTCCATTCCGAATTGGAGGTTCGGATGATCTGGATTATCTACAAGATAGAGTCTTTCGTACTTTCTCGGATCGCTGTCCGGAAGACGTCCCGAAACAGTATCATTGGGTCTGGCGTTCATGTTATACAGATTCAACGCATTCTTCTGCGCATAGTGATTCTCTGTAAGGTCATTGTACGGCAGGAACTGACCATGTTGCAGAGTGGCCTTCTGTGACTCATCGTGCGTTCCCAGCTGCTGATATACTGTGAATTCCGTTCTGGAACTATTCAGCGATGCAAAGTTCTGGGTACTGTCATACTCGAAGTATCCTGTAGCGGCATGCGTCGATTCGATAAACAGATGGTTTACTGTTGTCGGATTGTCAAAGAGTGTCGCGAGCGAAGCTCCTCCCTCTATAATCGTCGGATATCCATCCTCCAGTTTTGTAGAAAGAATGCCTGTATGAAGCTCATCACGAACGTCATTACCAGCTTTGTCCTCAAGTGCTCGACACAGTTGGTCTTTCGATCCGAAATCCTGCATCTTCATCACGATACCATATGTATTATTATCTACTGTATCCACCTCTACAAGGTCGACATCCGAGGAAAGATCGTCCTGAATGATAGCAAAATAGAAGTCTTCCGCCAGGGCAAAATCACCGGAAGCGATCTGTTCCTGATCCGTAGTAATTACACTGGCATACGCGTAGCTCTCGTCATCCCAGGAAATGATCGAAGAGTAATACCTGTCACGCTTTCGTCCATCAAGCTGGATACCGATCTCAGAATCCGAAAGGATCTGTCCGTCAGTAAGCTGAGGCGCAATATACTTCTGAGAATACTCGTTATAGAGTTCATAATAATTATTCTCATTCTCTTTTCCGGAAGTATAACCTTCGTTGTAATAGATCGTAAAATCCCAAAGCAGTGTATTGATCAGGTTATCTGTCCACTGCAGGTAGTCACCGCTCTCATAGCACTGAACCAGGTTTCCGTCGTGATCGATCGCATAATACTTATATTCGTATTTTCCCTTAGCACTATCATATTCCCAGCGGCGGGTATACACGATGACCTGATCCCCGCTTTCAAGCGAAGGATCCGATACACTGATCTTCTTTGCGGAATAAGTCTTCTCATAATCCGGGGTCAGATCCCGTTCCTCTGCCAGATACAGCCAGCGGTCGTTGTTGTTATTGATGTTAAATCCGGTGTCTGCGGATCCGCTGAATGTAAGCATATCGGTTCCATTCATCAGCGAGATCTGTCCTGTTGCTGAACCTGTTCCCGGAATAACATGAACAGCCGTCGGAGTCGTGGACATCGACAGTCCGGAAGATGTGATCGTCAGATAATTACCGTCTTCATCCGTAATATAATATTCGTCCTCAGTAAGCCAGGTAAACGTCCACATAGTCGCATTCTCTTCTGTCGTAATATAGAGTTTATCCTGATGAGATGTTCCTGTTTTTGTAACGACACTGACCTGCAAAGATGCAAGATTCGTACTGTTAATAGGCGTAGACTGGAGTGTTCTTCCTGCATCACCACCCTTAGTATTTAAGAGCGCATACGTTTTTCCATCCAGGCCATACGGGTCGCCTGCATTGACTTCATTCGCAAACAGATTCAAGGGCGTCGCCGTATTCCATCCTGATATGGATTTTTTCGTGCCATCCGGACCGTCACCGCTCCCCCAGGACGTAGTACCATTAGCATTCGCACCCTGCTCGTTAAAGAAATGCGTAGAACCCTTGATCTCAAAAGTATTCTCGCCTTTACATGTGACCGTAAACGTCGCAGCATCCCCAGCTGCACCTAGTTCAAACGATCCTGTCGTGGCATTTATCTTCGTCTCTTTAACATACAGTTTTGTCGATCCATCATCAGCATAGCAGTAAAGTTTACATGTTCCGGATTTTTTATCAGCCGAGAGTGTAAGGCCCTCAAAATAATAAGGAACTGCCGGGTATAGCGGATCATGAGAGGCTTCGCCTGTTCTGGAATATGCATACCGTGTTTTGGTAATTCCGTAACGTTCGATGTTACTAACAGTACCAATATGTGTGTTCTTGTTAGACAAATAGTGATATCCGGTTCCATCTTTCAAAGTAGATCGGATATAAATACCTTGTCCCGCATATTCCTGAACATCTTTCATGTCGTTGATTGTTTCTCTACTTTTATTCGTCACGATCGCATACGCGGAGAATCCTTCCGCATCGAAGCGGATCTCCATGCCCTTATCCGTGCTGCTTGATGTAGTATCGACCACGTCGGCATCTTTATCT
>ONFC01000154.1 GCA_900317035.1 uncultured Eubacteriales bacterium | reverse complement strand
GGAAGCTTCGAGTACGACCTTCAGGACATCGTGCTCCATCCTACGGAACGTCTCTTCGCCGTCTTTTCTAAAGATCTCCGTGATCGGGCATCCCGCGATGGTCTCGATCCTCTCATCAAGATCGATGAACGGGATCTTCATATCTTCGCTGAGTTTTCTTCCGATGCTGGTCTTTCCTGCGCCCATAAAGCCGGTAAATACGATCTTTACGGGATTCTTCTCCCAGAGTTTTCTCCGTACATCCGGCAGGATCTCCGAAAGCCTTCCGTCATCGAAGTGTGCATCCGGCGCCCAGATCTTCTCTGCAGCGATCGCCTGGTGGAGAAGCATCTTCAATCCGGATACCGCCGATGCGCCGCGGCTTCTGACCTGCATGCAGGACTTCGTCGGGCAGGGGTTGTAGATCGTATCGAAGAATGTGCCGTCTTTGCTGAGAAGATCGATATGCGGCGCGGTCGCGTGGACATCCGGCCACATGCCGCATGGTGTTCCGTTTAATATCGTGGCAAAAGCACTTGCCCCGTCATTTATATCTCCGCTCACAGTTCCGATCGTCTCATCGGATACTGCGCGCACCTTTTCGAATCCTTTTTCTTTGCACTCTTTTACGAGGACTTCCGCTTTTTCGATCGAGCGCGCCCAGATCGTCAGATCCGCGCCCGCCTTCAGTGCTTCGATCGCCATCATGCGGGCAACTCCGCCGGCGCCGAGGAGAAGTGCTTTTCGGTCAGAAAGAGGGATCTCACAGGAGAGGAATCCATCCACGTCGGTGTTGTAACCGATCTTCCCGCAGACGGTATTGGCCGCGCCGTATTCTTTCACCATCGGCGCGACGTCGTCGAGGAAAGGAAGGATCGCGACTTTATGCGGGATCGTGATGTTGAATCCCGTCAGTTCCTTCATGAGGATCGGTGCATACTTCGGAAGCTCCTCGGAAGAGATCTCGTAGAGTTCATACTTTCCGGAGATGCCGCTGGCCTCCATGATGCGCTCATGGATATAAGGCGACATCGAGTGGCCCAGGGGAGATCCGATCAGTCCCGCTTTAATCACAGACATAGCCGGCCTCCTTAAGAAGCGCATATGCCTCTACCGCTTCCTTCGTAGTTCCGAGCAGCAGCGATACCTGGCCGCCCTCATAGGTACGGAAATTGCGGATGTTGATATTTCTGATATTGATATTTCCTTTGCCGAGGATCGCAGTAATGCGGGCAAGTTCACCCGGCTTATCCTCGACGTGGACATTCAGTGTCGCGGATGCTTCGAGCGCACCGCGGAGATTGATATCTAAGTGATCCCTGTAGATCGCACCCTGTGCGAAGAGTTTCTCGAGCTCCGCACTGTCGTTATTTTCCAGCGCGGTCTTCCACTTAGTCAGCGTATCGATATACTCATCGAGGATCGGAAGGAGTGCTTCTCTCGAGTTCGAGGTGATCCCCGCCCAGAGCTTGGAGTTCGACGATGCGATCCTGGTGATATCGCGAAAACCACCCGCCGCCATTCGTGACAGCGCGCCGTCATCACGGTTGGCCATCAGAAGCGACAGACTGCTCGCGACGATGTGCGGAAGATGCGATACCGCCGCGACACGTTCGTCGTGTTCTTTTGCGGTCATGCGCATCGGGATCGCGCCGATCGCGCGGATCAGTTCTTCAAAGCTCTGAAGCATATTTGCAGATACTTCCGAATACTCGGGAAGGCAGATCACATAAAGTGCATTTTCAAAGAGCGAACCATTGCTGCACGCATATCCGTAACGCTCCGATCCTGCCATCGGATGACCGCCGACAAAGTTCGGAAGACGGATGGCATCCATGACCGGCTGCTTTACAGAACCGACATCCGTGATCATGCCGATATCTACCTTGGCAAGGTCATCCTGCATATTCTTGATCACATCGACCGGAGCACACAGGATCACGACATCACATCCCGAGAGAATGCGGATATCATCACAGGAGGATTCCGTGATCACTCCCTCTTCCTTCGCCATCTTCAGAGATGCCTCATCCTTATCGATCGCGACGATCTCTTTTATACCGGTCCTTCCGTGGATCGCCTTGGCAAGAGAGCCTCCGATCAGGCCCAGTCCAACGATGCCGACCTTATGGATTCCCAGGGATTTTCCCTCGTTTGACATTACTTATATACCTTCCCATTTTGAAGTAGGTTCATTATAGCACGAAGCCGCCCCCTCGCCTACTTATCGGCGAGGGAGCGGCATGATCTCAGTGCTTTTCGATAATGATACTGGCTGTTTCCCTAACAAATGCTTTCCGAAAGGAAGGAAGCTTCTTCTTAACCACGCTCTTTGACCACAGTAGCGGTACGGTTCTGGATATTGTTGACAGCGGTATCCAGCGAAATCTGTCCGGAGAAATAAGCAGCTGCTTCTTCCGATACGATGAGGAATACCGTCCGGTCGAGAGCTCTCACGGTATGGATCGATTCGATCATTTCTGTCGCCGACTGAACCATCGTATCATCGATGTCCGGAAGAGCAAGCAAGTACTCGAGGGTCGGATCTTTCGCGACACGGTCCTTCACCTTCCCGGAATTCTCTTTAAAGCGTTCCATCAGATCCTGACAAGCACCTCTATGTACCGGGAATGCATAATTGCTGATCGTACCCTGTGTCTGCTGCTCCTTCTGAAGAAGGAATCGTATAAACTCCCATGCCTCGTCTTTTGCGGACGAATCCTTCGGGATTGCGATACTTGTCACATACTGCATCGACATTCCATCGCATCCGGGAGCTCCGATCATGACACCGGAACTTCCTCCCCCCAGGTCACGCACTTCGGCATAATCCATCGGATCCGAGATCTTACAGGTAATGGCTGCAACCATCCCCTGCTGCAGTTTTTCCTTCGGTTCCAGAACTCCGTCCCTCGGATCTTCCGCCCAGAAGATCTGATTCTCCGTCCGATCTGACCCCAGTCTCATGCATGCTTCCAGGATGCTCTTAAACTGCGGATCGTCAAAGCTTACCTTCTCATTTTCATAATCGATGAACTTGTCTCCCGTAGATCGCAGCAGTTCTTCCAGGAGCTTTGCTTTCGGTGTTTCCGGAAAGAGCGTCATATTGCCCGGAAGCTTATCCTTGGTATTGACCATCTCCTCGTACGTCCACGAAGTTTTTCCGTCTGCATATTTCTCATTGAGCACCATGCCGTTCGCGGAGAAAAGGATCGGGATCTGATACAGTTTTCCATCCTTTTCACATGCACGGAAAAGGTTGTCGAAGTAATCTTCTCTATTGATTCCGCCTTCGCCATCAATCAGGGTATTCAGATCCGTCAGGATCTCGCCGCTGTTAAACTGACTGTATTCACCGAAATTCACGAGGATGTCCGGACCCGTATGCGCTTTGAGATCCAGATAGACTTTATCGATGGTTTCCGAGAGGCGCTTCTCCTCAGATACTTCCTTTTGCGGGAAGATCGTAGGTTCATCCGAATAGTCCTTCACCACGATCCTGGATTTCTTCTGAGGATCCTTGTTATATTCCACGATCTGCTCCATAAGAATAGACGGGATTGCCTGAAATGATGCGATCTCGACGATCTTCTTGCCGGCGTGCGGATTTTTCTCCGCCCGGGTCATATGGTATAAAGTGATATCCGGATCGATGGTGGTACTGAAATGCATGTCCCAGGTCTCTACTACGGAAAGCGCATACATCTCATCATCCGAGAGCACATTACATAAGCTTACACCGGTCGGATTGATATCCGTTTCGTCCCACCTGAGAAGTGTACTGTTACTATTGTTCTGTGGATCGAGTTTCTCCACTGTATTATTCACGACATAATACACACCGTTTCTTCCTGAGCAGAAAAAGGGCACCTCGCGCGAAAGAGCAATCGATTCGCTCTTAAACTTTCCGGCCGCTGCATCAAATTCTATGATCTCCGGGGCAAAAGAACTTTCTTCCTCCGGCGTATCCTTCAGAGCATAGCAGTAGATCTTGTCGCCCTGGCAGATCAGGGAATGAATAAGATCATTCGTTACGTCATTCGCTATTTTCTTACCATCCTGATCAAATACACTTATACGTGTTCCTCCGTGGCAGACGATATTGCCATTAGACAGCTGGAAACACTCATGTGGTATTTCATCGTTTGAAAGAGCGATCGGCTTTTCGTTTATCAGATTTCCGGAAGCATCCACTTCGTAGGTGAAATAGGATCTGGAATACTCCGGCGGCTCTCCCATCTTGCTGCGAAGTGCCATGAGTTTTCCGTCATTCCCCGAAAACAGTATCGGTAGATCATTAAGACCGACGTTCAGATCCAATTTGCACCGGTAAGAACCATCCAGGTTATATACCAGTTTGCACTGGCTATCATATTCCGCGTATTCGTTCATCAGTGCCTCGCCTTCCTCCGGTGAGAAGGAGTCGGG
>ONFC01000010.1 GCA_900317035.1 uncultured Eubacteriales bacterium | reverse complement strand
ATAGAATGTCAATCAAGTATTCTATATATAATATGCTGTATTTTCACCCGAAAAGCACTGGAAATAGTGCAATTGTCCCATGCTAACGGAAATACTTTGATTTTCAAAATATTTTCCGAAAATCATAGACGAGCGGAAAATAAAGTGGTATCATCAATAATTGTGTACAGACGCTAGACGTGTGGATGCGAGAACTTTTTACCGCTACGGAGGAACTATGTCGGGCATAGTCGGAAAACCACTACATGAGGGCATTCGTTACGAGACGATGCGCGACCTTATTCTGGGTTCTAAAGAAAAGTACGGGACTCGGGACTCATTTATTTTCAGAAGAAAACCGAACGAAGCGGAGATCCACAAAACATATAATGATTTTGCATCCGATATCGAATACCTTGTCGAAGCGATCCGCATCGAAGGATTTGCCGGCAGACACTTAGGTGTCGTCGGAGAGAACGCATACGAGTGGGTAGTTTCTTATTCCGCCATCCTGAGTTCCGGATCGGTAGGGCTTCCGCTGGACAGGCTTCTTCCGGAACAGGAACTGGTCAGTCTTCTGGTACGAGGCAAGGTAGAAGTGCTTTTCTATCATCAGAAGCATCACGAGATGATCCTGAATATTGCAAAGAATGCAGAAGAGACCGGCGTAAAAGTGCAGAAGTACATCTGTATGTGTACCGAATATATCGCATCAAATCTGGAGTGGCCGAAGGACGATGAGCGGTTCGTGGATATCCAGGACTGGCTTTCCGAGGGAAAAGCAGCTGTCGAATCCGGCAAGAGCTATATGCGTGAAGTAAAGATCGATCCGGAAGAGACGAGGATCATCCTTTATACATCCGGAACGACTGCCATGAGTAAAGGTGTCATGCTTTCCCATAAGAACATCATGACGAATGTGTATGCGATCAGCACGATCCTGACCCTGAATCCGGGAGAGAGAGTATTCTCTATACTTCCGCTACATCACACGTTTGAAAATACCTGTGAGTACTTCATGATGGCGAAAGGCTGCTGCATCTGCTTCTCTGACGGCCTTCGCTATATCGTTAAGAACCTGAATGAATGGCATGTCGAGGCATGTATCTCCGTGCCGCTTCTTTTCGAAAATATCCACGGCAAGATCAAGGCCGGTATCGAAGAATCCGGAAAACAGGGACTGATCGATTTCATGATTCCGATCAGTAATTTCCTGAGAAAATTCAAGATCGACCTGCGCCGTGTGTTTTTCTCGTCCATTATCAAGAAACTGGGCGGTCATCTGCGTCTGATCGTTATCGGCGGCGCAGGCATCGCGAAGAATTATATCGAAGATTTCAATAACTGGGGATTTGAATTCCTGATGGGCTACGGTCTTACCGAGACATCTCCGGTTATTGCCGTTACGACGACGAAGTACAATGTGTACGGAAGTGTCGGACGTCCGCTGACGGGAATCGAAGTCAAGATTGATACTGATAGTCCAAAAATTGGGACAGTTGGTGAGATATTATCTAAGAGTGACTGTGTCATGCAGGGTTACTATGAGAATCCGGAAGCTACGGCAGAGGTGCTCGAAGAAGATGGCTGGTTCCACACAGGAGATATGGGATACCTGGATAAGAAGGGGTGCCTTCATATCACCGGACGTGTGAAGTCCATGATCGTTCTGACGAACGGTAAGAAGGCGTTCCCTGAAGAGATGGAGAGCCTTCTGAACAATATCCCGGGCGTAAAGGAAGCGTTCGTCTGGGGAGCAAAGGATGAAAAGGATGCAGTAGATATCTGTGCCAAACTCCTTATTGATCGTCAGGTGATCGGTGAGAATCTTCCGATCCCGGATACCACCGCAGGTGATAATGCGGTACGGGAATATCTGAGTGCGAAGATGAAAGAAGTTAACCATCAGATGCCGTCGTACAAAGCGATCCACTATTTCGTCTTCTCGGAGACCGAGATGGTGAAGACCACGACCCTGAAGGTCAGACGCCCTCAGGAACAGAAGGCGATCGAGGATCAGCTCGAGAAAGCCGGTACGACAATGAAAGCAGCGAACGGACAGAATCTGGATACCCTCTAATTCAAAAAGGAGGTAGATACCATGGCGTTTCATTTGCTTTACGGCGAACATCCCGTCTCGCTTATTGATTCGTGTCTTTCAAAGATCTGTGAAGAGGCCGTGAAATGGCCGACCCGGCGCGGGTATATTATCGTTCCCGAGAAGATGAAGGCGGAAGTTGAACGCCGCTATATTGAGATCCTTCAGGAAAAGAAGGGTGGAAAAGACCATGACGCCGCATTCATGATGATCGACGTCGTCAGTTTTTCCCGTTTTGCATACCGTATATTGAGTGAAGCCGGCGGCGTGGGCGGAAAGATGCTGAATCCCGCCGGAAGAACGCTCCTGATCCATCGTATCCTTTCGGAAAATAAGGAAGAATTCCCCGTCCTCGGAAGCTTCGCGGAGCGGGTGGGTTTTATCTCGGAAATCGATGAGGTACTGGGAGACTTTTACCGCTATAGTGTCAGCGGAGAGATGCTTGAGGAGATGGATCTTTCCGGAGAGAGTCCTCTGACGGCAGGCAAGATCCGTGATTTCGGGCATCTTCTGACGAAGATGGATATTCTTCGGGAAGAACTCGGATTTGCACCTGAGCGTGATTCGATGAAGCGCCTGGATGAGGTGCTCCGCCTTTTTAGGGAGAATGCGCCGGAGACGAAGACATGGCCGCTGAAGAGACTGGCTTTTCTTCGAGATGCATCCTGCTGGATCCTGGGCTTTGGAGAGACCAGAAACTTCACGCCGGAGGAGTATAACATTGTTACAGATCTTGCAGCTGTAGCCTCGAAGGTCACTCTGACCTGTGTGGCAGGATCGGATGATCCGGAGAAGATGGGAGACGATATCTGCCACTTCGGAGAACAGACGATCCAGTCGATCCTAAAGGATTTTGTTCCTAAATCTTCGGAGAAGGTCGGGCCTTCAGAAAGCCGCGTAGAGTCACTTTCTGTTCTGTCCTCGGATTATGCGGTCCGTTCCTGCCGGAAACGAGAGGATCTGGATCTTCCTGTGGAGATCAAGGTGTTTCATCAGATATCGGATGAACTGGAATATGTCGCTGCGCGTATTAAAGAGGCGGTTCAGTTTAAAGGCCTTCGCTATCGTGATATTACAGTTGTCATGTGTGACCTGGAGAAATATGGTACCAGTCTTCATGCTGCTTTCTCCAGATACGGGCTGGATGCATTTATTGATGAGAAGCAGCCGCTGATGGGAACCGTCTGGATGCAGTATCTGACATCTATTCTGGATATTTCTTCTTTCCGCTGGGATATTCCATCTGTCATGTCTTATCTGAAATCGGGATTTGTTACAGTCGATGCGGAGACGGTTCAGCGCTTCGAGAATTTCTGCCTGGCGCATGGGGTCCGGAATAAAAAGAAGATGCTTTCCTGTGATAAGTATGTGTCGACAGTCGCGGAAAAACAGGTCGTAAAGGAGGTCCTTCCGATCCTCCTTAAGACAGCGGATGAGATCGGAAGTATAGAAAAAGCAAAAACATGTAAGGAACGGGCAAATGCACTTCACAATATGATCCTTGATAAGAGACAGCATGTCGAATATCTGGTCGATGAGTGGCAAAAGGCGGGAAACCAGCAGGCCGCGCTCGCTCTGGCTCTTTCTTATAACTATGCGGACGAAGCGCTGAATACTATGGCGAGAGAACTCGGAGATTTTCCGATCACTCTTGGTAATTTCCGGGATGCACTGCTTTCTGCACTGGAGAGTAAGACCATTTCCGCGATTCCGTCTTATGTGGATCAGATCACGATCACATCTCCATCTCAGGCGTATCGGAGAGCTTGCAGGATGATGTTTATCGTAGGTTCCGAAAGAAAGAATTTCCCGTTTACTTCGCCATCGGAAGGTTATCTGAAGAATAAAGAGAGAACCATTATTTCCGATAAGCTTTCGATCGAGTTCCCGAATCATGCGAAGGATCAGGCGTATTCTGATTTCTTTACTGCTTATGCACTTTTGGATGCGCCCACGGACCGGCTTATCTTTACGATCCAGAACTCCGTCGAGCCTTCTTCAGTGATCACGTTCCTGAAGGATCAGTATCCGAAAGTATTCCAGGAGATCCTCGATCGCCTTTCTCTAAAGGATCCGCGGGTGCTTCTTAAAGAAAAGATGGAAGACTACCTCAGAGAGGTTCTTTCGCGTCCGGTGCCGGAAGGCCCGGATCAGGAATATGACGAAGCAGTATATATCTGGAAGAAGTATTTTTCTTCGGAAGATCTTTCATATGACGATAAGACCGATACGTCTCTGACGATCCCGAAGGAATTGATGGATGAAAGGTACCATGACAGACTGCTCATGAGCGTATCATCCGTGGAGAGTTATCTTTACTGTCCGTATCACTACTTCTGTGAGAAAGTCCTGAAGATCGACGAACGTCAGATCCAGAAGGTGCAGGCAACGGAGATGGGTACACTTGCCCATACCGTCATGGAAAAAGCAATGACGGAATTCCGTGATGCTTATAATGCTGCTTCCGAAGAGGATAAGCTCTCCGTTCTGAATGAGTATAGAAACAGAGATAAGCTTTCCTGGAGCCGGAAGATCCTTCTTGAAGCACAGGAACAGGAGCGCTTTGCATACTGTGATGATCCCGCGTTAAAGATGGAGGCGGATACGAAGCTTCTTTCCGGAACGACAGAGACACTGAATATGATCTTCAGTAAGCTTGATCCTGAGAAGTCGATGCCTTCGCACTTTGAATGGAAGTTTGGCGCTAATGGCGTTCCGGGATATGATCTGCCGCTGTCCGACGGACGCGTCGTAACCTTTACCGGAACGATCGACCGTATCGATGTTAATGAGGCAGAGAATCGATTTAGTATCCTCGACTATAAGACCGGTAACAAGAAGATCGAGTACGATATGCTGTATTCCGGTGCCAGTGTTCAGTTGCCGGCATATCTGCACGTGTATTCTTCCCAGCATCCGGAGATGGATCCGGACGGTATTTCATATATTC
The DNA here is from genome assembly GCA_900317035.1 of uncultured Eubacteriales bacterium. Lineage (GTDB taxonomy): Bacteria > Bacillota > Clostridia > Saccharofermentanales > Saccharofermentanaceae > Scatonaster. Next base: position 22,519 of record ONFC01000010.1, on the reverse strand, counting down.
ATGTTGCGCGGATGAAGTGCAGAGGAAAGGGAATGGATGAGACGTTCGATCCGGAAGCTGTTTCCAAAGACCGCAACAAGGCCGTTTCCGAAACGTTCGGACCGTCGGGATACGCTCTGTCTGCTGACCCGGATGATATGAAAAAGATGGGTGAATATGCCCTTTCCCAGGTACAGAAAAACTGCGAGAAACTCTATGAAGGCCACTTCGATGCGACTCCGGCAAAGTTAAAGAAAAAACCGCTGATGAAATGCCTGGAGTGTGAATATAACCAGATATGCAGCGGAACCGCGGATTCGCCGAAGTATAACTACTTGAAAACGATGAAGCCGGTCAAAGATGAAGATGGAAAAGATCTGAAGAGTTCAGCTCTTTTCTTCGCGAATATCAAAAGGAAGGAGGAGTGATCATGGGACTGAGTAACGAACAGCAAAGAATTGTTGATGCACCTTGTGGAAATATTCTGGTCAGCGCGGCGGCAGGTTCCGGAAAGACGACAGTTATGACCGAGAGGATCGTCAAGAGGATCCTGGATCGGGAACTCTCTGTAGAGAAGGTTCTGGTCATGACTTTTACCAATGCGGCGGCTGCCAACATGAGCGCCAAACTCGAGAAAAAACTTCGAGAGAAACTGGCAGAGGCAAAGGACAAAGATACACGGAAATATCTAAGTGAGCAGATCGCTGCTCTTCCATCTGCATATATCTCGACGATCGACTCTTTCTGCTCGCGGGTGATCAGCAATTTTTCCGCGCAAAGCCGCGATGAGAACGGGAATCTCCTGCTTGAACCGAAGAGCATGATTCTTGATGAAGTCCATGCGAAAAAGCTTTTAAGTGAATCTTTTGACGAAGTCTTTTCGGAAGCATATTCTCTGGCGCAGAAGATCGAGGCTGATGCGGATCTTCGCGCTAAAACCATGCCTCTTTCAGATGAAGAGCATCTCCTCGGCGGCATGATCTCTTCTGACCTCACGTATGAGGAGTGGGCACGTTCTTTTCTTTCTATGGTATCTGCGTTTGGAAGCGGCCGTGATGATACGGCACTGAAAGAAGATATGATCGGGAAACTCGGGTATCTGAGAAGCCTTTCGGGCTATGAGAACTGGGTAAGAGAAGCACTGGAAAAGAAAAAGAAGTATAGCACTGATTTTCTCTCATCGAAAACATATGGAACAATCATGAAGATCACAAAGGATGCGATAAGTAAAAGGATCAATGAGATCCCTATGCTTATTGACATGATCCCCCGCGTTTCTTTCGTAAAAAAAGAAAAAGATAATATCGCCCGCCAGCAGGACTTTCTGGAGTGGTGCCGGTTCCTGGAGGAAAACGGCAAACGTGTACTGGAGGATCCTTCCATGACGTGGGATGATATCTGCAAGATCAGATACCGCGTGCCTTCGGAGAAGATTCCTTCTTATACGATGAAAAATCCGGATCCGGAACTTCTGGAGTTTGACAGCCTTGCGGGAAGTTTCTATGAACTGGCATATATCCTTGCGTATGCGAAAAAGTCGGCGGCGTTTGCTGATTCGATGAAGGAAGAGACCCGTTATTTCTTTGGAAAAACACTTGAGGAGATCACTTCGGAGCTTCAGGAAATGTATCCAATCTACGAGAGATACTTCGAACTGGTTTTTGCCGCAGAGAAGATCTATCAGAAGAAAAAACGCCTGGAACACGGCATGGATTTCCCGGATCAGGAGCAGGTTGCACTTTCGCTTCTTGCAAATCCGGAGGTGTCCGGTTATTACAGAGATCTTTTCAGTGAGATCTATATCGACGAGTATCAGGATAACAGCGGCGTGCAGGATGCGATCGTACAGTGTTTTTCAAAGAACAATGTTTTCTTTGTAGGCGATGTTAAACAGAGTATTTATCGTTTCCGTCATGCGAAGCCTCAGATGTTTCTTAAACGGAGCAGAGACTATATTGATGGACAGGAAGGAACACTCTATACATTAAACAACAATTTCCGCAGTGTTCCCGGGATACTATCGTCTGTAAATCATATTTTTTCTTCGATTATGAGTGAAGAATACGCGGATATTGAATATGATTCGACCCATGAACTACACCCCGGTCTGCCTCTGGAAGAGTATGATCAGACATCCGGTGCAGATGTTACGCTGATCCTTGCAGAAGACTCGGAGGAGGATTCTTCTTCCGACCCGGATGATCAGGGCGACATTGATCAGATCCTGGATATGAAAGAGGCGGAGAAGGTTGAAAAAGAGACACTGATCATTGCCAATAAAATACTTGAACTGAAAAAGCTTAAGAGCTTCCGATATGACCAGTGCGTGGTGCTGACTACTTCTAACCGTGGAGCGATGGCAGCAAGCAATACCTTAATGAAGTGCGGTATCCCTGCCCAGGGGCCCAACCTGGGAAATATACTTCAGCAGCCTGACCTTCGTGTCATGCTGGATCTGGCCAGACTGACAGATAATATTTTTCAGGATATTCCGCTGGCAGGGATCATGAAGTCAAAGATCCGGCAGGCACGCTTTACGGATGAGGATCTCATGAAGATCTATCTTTTCTCGGATACTGGGGAATACAGGGATCTTCTTTTCTGTGAGAAGGTTATCCGCTTTGCGAAGGAGGAAGACACAGATCTTTCGAGAAGAGTCGCTGATCTTCTGTCATTCATAAACGATCTTCGCACATTGTCGATGCAGATGACAGTTACAAAGTGGCTCGAACACGTGTATGCCATAACGGATTATCCGTCTTTTGTGAGGTCTCAGGATAATGGAGATGCACGGTATTATGCATTGATGACACTGGTGACATGGGCGACCCGTTTTGATATGGGAAGACGATCCGGACTTCGCGCTTTTGTCGGCTATATCGATGAACTTGATCAGGGAAAAGATAAAAGCACGGAGATTGATCTGTCAGAGCCGCTCGAAAATGTTGTGCGATGCATGACGATCCATAAGAGCAAGGGCCTGGAATTCCCCTATGTTTTTCTCTGCGGGATCCAGAGTACGCCCAAAGGCGGCGATTCGAGCCTGATCTTAAGTGAGACGGGGGATATGGCGGCAAGGAGGTTTGCTGAAAAAGAGGGGGTCGTGTATGAACCGCATGATTACTACATCCTTTCGCGTGAGGAAAAACGGGAAGCAGAAGCAGAGAAGATCCGTCTCCTTTATGTTGCGCTGACCCGTGCTGAGAAAAAAGTCTTCGTGATCTCGCTGATTTCACGGACAAAAGACGATGTGATCAAATCCTGCGATCCTGTAATATCTTCCGGATCAGAAACGGAGGAGAAGCTTTCACCGGCAGTAATGTGCAGATTAAAGACTCATCTTACCCGCTTTATGGCCGGACAGATACGAATGAAAGAATATCCGCTGGAGAAGGCGATACGAAGCCGGGAACCAATGTATTATGGTGATCTGGATTTTAGTTCGGATGTCAGAAGACCGGATAGCGGTGAAGCTGCGCTGATCTCGGATTCGATCGATAAGCTGAGATGCTCCCTGGAGGATAGTCCTCTTTCTGTTTCTGAGAAATACATCAAGGCACGAGCTCATGCTGTCGATGTTAGGATTTCAGATGAAAAGGAAAAGTATCTGGACCTTTTGGAAAAAGATGTCCATGATTGGGCAGAGCCGGATCTTCTTCCGGCGAAGACCACTGTCAGTGAGATCAAGCGCCAGATGTCGGACGAATTGGATCTGGATGATGGGGAAAGACCTGATTTCCGCGCAGTGAACATGCGCGTCAAGGAATCTGCCCAGAGGTGGAAAGATGACGGGTATACCGCATCTCAGCTGGGTACGCTTCTTCACAGTGCATGGCAGTATATCGATTTTACCGGACTGATCCAGTCGGGAGAGGATCCTGATTGGAATGCTGTTCTTGCAACCCTTTCTTCGCATGGTATGATCGCGGAAGATCAGGTAAAGATCCTTTCACGATTTTCGGAAAATATGCAGGTGTTCCTAAAATCTGACCTTGCGAGAAGAATGAGCGAAGCTGAACTTCGTCCGGAGAACGGACCTTACAGGGAGATCCCCTTTGCGCTCGCTGTTCCGAATGAACATGATGACTTCTCTTTGGTTCAGGGTATGATCGACAGCTGGTTTATCGACAGCGATGGAGAGGCGGTTCTGGTCGATTATAAGTCCGACCGGCTTTCCGGTTCTGCCGAAGAGAAGAAAGAAGAACTGAAAAGCAGATATCAGGTGCAGCTGGACATGTATGCACAGGCGATCACGGCGGCTACGGGAGTGATCGTAAAAGAGAAGATCATCTGGCTGATTCGGGACGGTCTTTCTTTTGAATTCTAAGTTCGCGGAAAAACTGTTTGAGAAGCCGGGAACACTCTTCTTCGAGAATGCCGCCGGTCGATTCGACATGGTGATTATGCGGAAGATCGAAAAGCTTGTTTTGTGAAAAGACGGCGCCGCCCTTCGGGTCGAATGCTCCGAAATATACATGCCGGATATGGGACTGGATGATGGCGCCGGCGCACATGTAGCATGGCTCCAGGGTCACATACAGGTCACAGTCGAAGAGGTGCCAGGCAGAGAGCTTCCGGCAGGCCTTGGAGATACAGACCATCTCGGCGTGAAGAGTTGCATCCTGCTTTGTTTGACGGAGATTGTGTGCTCGGGCAATGATTTTCCCGTCTTTTACGATAACAGCACCGATCGGTGATTCGCCGAGGTCGTAGGCCTTCTTCGCCTCTTTCAGTGCGGAACGCATGCATTTTTCGTGGAAAGAAGCATCTGATGCAGTAGTTTTCGTCGTCAAGGGGGAACTCCTTCACAATCTTCCGAATATGGATGGAAGATATTATATATAATTGTGCATTATTTTATTTGCACTTCCAACACAATACGTATATAATGTACTTTGCCTATATGTGGGATTATACCCTTTTATAGGTGATCATGTAAAGGAAAAAAGGAACGAATGGCTACAGAACAAGGTATTTGTAAGAATTGCGGTTCACTGCTCATGGTGGACAGCAGAGATGAATTATGTGAATGCGTTTTTTGTGATTGTGTATTCCCAAGTGCGGAAGCAATCGAGATCTATAATAACCCGGATGGAGTAGAGTTCCCGAATCTGCCACAGCCGAAGCGGGATAGCAAGGCTACCCGCCATGTTGTGACGCCTGTTTTCGATAATGTGGTTGAGAAGGCAGTGAAGGTCGATCAGGCACAGAATAAAGAGACGAGAAAAGTCGAAAAACTCTTCGAGATCTCCCCGGATGATATCAAAGCTCCGAAGAAAGTGAAGAGAACCGTATACATCACTACGGCAGTGTGCATCCTGCTCGTTCTCGGTATTTCGATCCCGCTGAGTATTCTCCGTCACAAGCATAAGGCGAATATTTCTGATAACATTTCGCTTTGTGTGACAGCAGCAAATATCAAAGTTGACACGGAATCAGATGACGGATATGCCGCCGGATATAAACTCTACGGACAGGAGAACGACCATCTGGCACTCGTTTCGACAGAGGATGTCACGAACGAGCAGGTCGTTAGTGCATACCAGTCTTTCTGTGCTATCCGTGGTGAGGAATATGGTTATTCCGCTGATGAAGCTCGTTACTACAAGGGTGTAGTTCTTACTGTATATGCTCCGAATGGAATTTTTAAATTGGCGGGCTCCAAGGATGCCGGTGTTGACAAGATCGAGTTCACTGCCCCAGAGACAGAGGCCTCGGAAGAATCAGCATCTGATACCAGTGCCCCGGAGACAAGTGAGTCGGAAAGCAGCAAGTAAGGACTATCCGTTATAGAAACGGGGATGTTACAGAAGGGCGAAAAGCCCTGGGAACCTGTAAGATGCAAGGAGGATTGCATAACGAATGGCAAGTGATTTTTCAACGATCCTGCAGAAATTGGAGAATCTGGCAAACGCCAGTAACAACAGTATTTCATCGCTTGATGTGATGAACATTATTGAAGAACAAGACGGCGATCCGGATATGGTCGATAAGCTCTTTGACGAGCTTGAGGCAAAAGGCATCGCGATCGTAGCTGAAACAAGTGTAGAAGATGAGGCGATCCGGGATCTGAACCTGGATGCAAGTGCAACAGATGGCGCGGGCATGGATGATCCGGTCCGCATGTACTTAAAAGAAATCGGTAAAGTTCCGCTTCTTACGGCAGAACAGGAACAGGAACTCGCCCAGCGCATGCTCGAAGGCGATGAGGATGCGAAGTCCCAGCTGATCGAAGCAAACCTTCGTCTCGTAGTTTCTATCGCAAAGCGTTATCTCGGACGTGGCATGCAGTTCCTCGATCTGATCCAGGAAGGTAACCTCGGTCTGATCAAAGCGGTCGACAAATTCGACCACTCCAAGGGATTTAAGTTCAGTACATATGCTACATGGTGGATCCGTCAGGCGATCACACGTGCAATCGCCGATCAGGCAAGAACGATCCGTATTCCGGTGCACATGGTCGAGACCATCAACCGTCTGGTCCGCGAACAGCGCGCTCTGATCCAGGAGCTGGGACGTGAACCTACCGTAGAAGAAATTGCCGAAAGAATGAATCTTTCCGTGGAAAAGGTCCGTGAGATCCAGAAGATCTCCCAGGAACCGGTTTCCCTGGAAAAGCCGATCGGTGAAGAGGAAGACAGCCACCTCGGTGACTTTATTCCGGATGATGACGCGATGTCTCCTGCCGATCAGGTTGCTTATACACTTCTGAAGGAACAGCTGCTGGATGCCATGAAGGGTCTGACCGCAAGAGAAGAAAAAGTACTTCGTCTGCGTTTTGGCCTTGATGACGGCCGTCAGCGTACTTTGGAAGAAGTCGGTAAAGAGTTTAATGTTACCCGTGAACGTATCCGTCAGATCGAAGCAAAAGCACTTCGTAAGCTTCGTCATCCGAGCCGCAGCAAGAAACTGAAAGATTATATCGATTGATAAGCTTCTTGTGCGAAAGGCGGGCACATGAAGAAACTTTCTTTCAAAACAGGATTCATGCCGAAAGATGGACTGGACTTCGTGCATCAACGTAAGTTTATGCGCGAAGCCCTTCTTGAAGTATGCTCTCCGAGAGAAGTTACGATCCCGATGAAGCAGCATACCGGAACACCTTGTGATCCGGTTGTTTCTGTCGGAGATGAAGTGGCGATGGGAGATCTGATCGGTGTTCCCGCTGATATGAACGGAGTTCCTGTTCATGCAAGTATATCCGGTACCGTGACGAAGATCGACATGATCCGCCTTCCGAATAAGATCAGCTGCAAAGCAGTAACGATCAAAAACGATCTGCGCCGCCGGGTCTCTTCGAAGATCCAGCCGAGAAAAGATACGTCCCGGCTTTCACTTTCAGACCTTTCCAAATTGCTTTGGCAGTCCGGAATTTGCGGTATGGGAGGCGAAGGAGTCCCGACATACACCAAGTGTGTTCGTGCGGAGAAAATGGGTGTTGATACACTTCTGGTCAATTGTACGCAGAGCGAGCCTTTCCTTTCCTGTGACCTGCACCATATCCGGGTAAATGCGACCAAAGTCCTTCAGGGTGCGATGGCACTTTCCGGAGTTTGCCGCGTTAAGAAAGTGGTATTCTGTATCGAAGATATGTGGGAGGATGAGATCTCTGCACTTCAGATCGCGGTCGATAAAGCGAAGGAACGGTACATGGACCGCAGGATCGAAATAAAACTTTTCAAGACCCGTTTCCCGCAGGGATGCCAGCAGCTGCTTATTAAGGCTTTATACGGAGTGGAGATACCTCTGGGAAAAGAACCTGAAGAGATCGTAAAAGCAGTGCTTTTCAATGCGTCGACCTGTTTTGCTTTCTCAGAAATGGTAGAAAAGAATCAGCCGCTAACATCCCGTATCGTAACTATTTCCGGAGATACGATCACAGGACACAATGTCCTTGTTCCGATCGGTACAAGCGTGGAAGAGATCCTGGAGAGAGTTCCCGGAGCGCATTCCGCGCAGAGGATCGCATGGGGCGGCGCCATGACCGGCGTTGCGATCAACAGCCTGAAGGTGCCGATCATCAAGACAACGACGGCGATTACGATCATCCGCAAATTTGAACCGCCGAGAATGAACTGTATTCATTGTGGCGCCTGTGTCGGTGCCTGCCCGGTCGGTCTTTCACCGTATATCCTGAACCGGCTTATCGAACTCGGTCAGACCGAGCAGATGGAGGCGGAATCCGTGGAACAGTGCATCGCATGCGGAGCCTGCTCCTATGTGTGCCCTGCCGGGATCGAGCTTTCCACTAATATTGCAAAAGCAGCCCATCGGGTTAGAAGAGGTGCAGCGAGATGAAAAGAAAACAGCTGGCACCCCATATCCATGCCGATCAGCCGGCCGCCGAGAGATATCTCTATGTGCTGGTGGCGCTGCTGCCTGCTTTTCTCGGGGCGGTGTTCTATTTTGGCATACGTGTCCTGATCCTGGCAGCGGTTTCGATCCTTTGCTTTTTTGTAAGTGATTACCTGATCTTTGAAAAACTCTATCCGGAACGCCCATTCCATGTGGATTACAGTTCCCTTGTTTCCGGATTGCTTCTAGTGCTGATGATCCCTGCATCTACATCATTCTGGACAGTGATCCTGGCTGCGCTTTTTGGATCTATACTGGTAAAACAGGCTTTCGGAGGAGCCGGATCCAATGTCTTTAATCCGGCGCTGGCGGCGCGTGCTTTTCTCGAGTTTGCATGCCCGCTTCAGATGACGGCGAAAGAAACACCGTTCAAGAGCCTTTGGAATCTATCTTCGCTGTGGACCGGGAAACCGGTAAAAAGTGCGCTGGCTACTCCTTTGACATCCGCAGGGTGGATGGACATCCTCTCCGGAAGAATGGTCGGTATGGCGGGAGTTACGTCGATCGTACTCATGTTCTTCGGACTTTTGATCCTCATGGAAAGAAAACTTATCCGATATGAGATCACTGTAGCATATTTTGCAACGATCGTTGTCGGATATGTCCCGTTTTACTGGGATCATCTCGGGTTCCACCAGTTCTTCTCATGGCTGTCACTGGGAGGCCTTATGCTGATCGGGATCTTCGCACTGAATGACTGCACGACAACACCGATCGATCCCAAAGGAAGGATCATCTTCGGTTTCGGAACAGGACTTCTTACGCTTGTGCTGTACCGGTTTGGAAACAGCAGTTACGCGATGATCTTCCCGGTGCTGATGATGAATCTGACGACGCCGATCTTTGACAGGTATCTGCGGCCGAGAGTATTCTCCAAGCCAAGCTGGTTCCGGGAGGTGGAAGAATGACGAGATCTTTCTTTAGAGGCCTCTCTATACGCGCCGCGATCTGTGTGGTTTTAAGCCTGGCATTTCTTATGTCATGCCTCTGGTACAACCGGCGTGTGACCCGTTCCCGCGAGCAGGATGAATATAGGGAAGAGTACGGTTCTCTTCTTATGGCATCGGAATACCGTTCTTTAAAATCTGATGTGCTGAAAAACCATGAAGATGTTAAATCGGTTTTCAGTGCGTATGATGATACCGGACGTCTTCTCGGATATATTGTTGACGTGGAGATGCAGACTGAAGCAGGATATGTTCACACGCAGATGAGTATCAGCGACAGCGGAGAGAACCTTCTCAATATCCGGGTGATCGATGAAGAGGAGGATGGTCCTTATTTCAGTGAGGAAGAAATGGATATTCTCCGGGAACAGTTAAAGGGAGCGAGAATTCCGGTTTCGGTCCGTCAGGATGTTGCGGCAGATATACCGTATCAGGTCGATTATGACCCGCTTTTGGGACTTCATGACGGTGTGTATTATTCGAAAAACGAAGAACCATCTAAGGATGGATATACCGACTACTGCGAGATCGAAGTCAGTGGCGGAAGGATCGTGCGCGCGACGTGGGATGCGATCGATGAGCAGTCCCACTCGACCCGTTCCAAGGATTCGATCAGCGGGGATTATAAGATCAGCGGCAATATCTGGGCGGATCAGGCATACCGCCTGCAGAATCATCTGGTACTGGTGCAGGATCCTGTAAAACTTGCGATGAAATCGGATGGAAAGACCGAGATCATTGAAGGCGTGACGATCGATATTTCGACGTTCGTGAAGCTCGTAAATGCGTGCATCGGGTACTCCCGCACATCGTACACCAAAGATATGTATTTGGCGGATCATACGGCAAAAGAGAATAGCGATGATAAGAAAGAGACGACACCGGTTCCGACTCCGGAAGTGACACAGTCTCCGGATCCGTCAGAGCCGACATCGCAGGATACCACACCATCTGCGGAACCGACAAAAGCACCGTCACAGATCGGAGTGATCGGCGGGGAAGACGGAGTAGTGTCCGGCGATGATGAAAATGTTCTCTCGGATAGTGTGGATGGTATTCCCATGAGTGAGATCCGTGCATATATCGAAGGCCTGCCGGAGGATAAGATCCGTACGGCTTCGCTTCTGACCACGGTCAATCAGGCATACAAATTCATACGTGAATACTTGAACTGGGTGGGATGATATGATGGAGACGAAAAGTATTTCTTTAAAACAATATCGTATCTTCCTTTCCTTCGCGCTTTTGCTGATCTTTACGACCAATACGGTGCCGGCATTTGGCAGTGCGGTCGCCCAGACGGTCCTGTTTGTGATGATCAATATGTTCGTATTTTCGCATATTTCGAATAAGCGTGTCTGCTGGGGAGTATTCATCGTTACCGCCGCCCTTATTGGAGAGGGGATGTTTTACCTATCTCCATTTCTTCCGGCAAGTTTCAGCAGCAACGGATTTTTCCTTCTGCCGGCATCCTCGTTTCTTTTTCTGCTGGCACCGATGTTTGACTATATCCGTTCCGACAGGAAAATCACTTTTGGGGAAACTTTTTGCGGTTTTTCCTTCTATGTGGTTGCAGGGGTTCTGATCTCGGTAGTCCGGGAACTGTTTGGACAGGCATCTCTTCTCGGGAAATCCGTGCCTTCATTTTCCAGATGGAAGATCCGCTTTTTTGGCCATACATCCGGTTCGGCAATTCTCGTTCTCGGTATCATTCTGATTCTTGTATGGTGGAAGAATATGGATGAGGATGAAAAGTGGATACTTGAAACAAAGGAAAAGAAAACGAAGATATACCGGCCGATCTCGGCGAAAACGGAGAAGCGTTTTTTACTTCTGTCTATCTGTATCCTCGTGTACGATCTGCTGTTCGGAGCGATCGGTGCTGCGGTAATCTATGCAGTTCCTTCTTCGTACAATAAACCGTCACATATCGTCGCACTTTCAACACTGACGACGATCCTTCTTTTGACCCTTCTCGTAAAGGTCTTCCGGCTTTCTGAAACCTTTGATGAATATTTCTATATACCGCTTCTTAGTGTTGTTATGACTTCGACACCACTGATCGTATATACCCGGTATCTCGCCATTCCGCAATCAACTGCATTAGGCATTAAAATCGCCTGGTGGGCCGCGCTCATGGTGGGTGTATGGCTTTTTACGACCCTCGTCGTTGCCTACATACGATCGATCTATGAAAGACTGATGTTTGGAAAACAGCCGGGCTGTCTGGAGGGCATCCCGCTCATCGTTCTGCATGTGCTGCTTGCGATGATCGTGTTTATGCCCTGGACAGATGTTCTGGCGAGACTTTAATTGGAGGAATAGAAATGCAGGTCGTTATCACATGCCTTTTTGGACTGGAACACTATTGTGTGGAGGATCTTGAAAAGATCGGATACGGACGCGAGGAGATGACGGTTTCCGATGGACAGATCCTTGTGGATACGACTCCTTCTACCATGGCAGATGATGTCGCAAGGATCTGTGTCTGGATGCGCCGGGGCGAGCGCGTGCTTCTTTCGGTGAATACTTTTCCTGCATCTGCATTTGAGGAATTCTTTGACGGATTTGCCGCGATGCGCTGGGAACAGTGGATCCCGAGTGGATGGGCTTTTCATGTGAACGGGTATTCCAGGGATTCAAAGCTTTTCGGTATCCCTGCCTGCCAGAGTCTGGCGAAAAAGGCAATCGTAAAATCACTTCAGCGTGGCCTCCATCTTCCTGAGGGGCATATCATCGAGGAAAACGAAAAGCTCGGTACATGTAAGATCGTTTTCGGTATTGTGAAAGATCAGGTCCGCGTCATGATCGATGTGACCGGGGCAGGACTTCACAAGCGCGGCTATCGCCCGCTGATGCACGATGCTCCGATCAAAGAGACACTTGCTGCCGGCATGGTCAGTGCGGCACAGTACCGCTTTTTCGGAGAGGAAGCACTTGTCGATCCGTTCTGCGGATCCGGCACGATCGTCATCGAGGCCGCGATGATGGCGCTGAATATCGCACCCGGCCTGACCCGCCCGTTCCTTGGCGAGAAGCTCCCGTATATCGGCCTGAACGCATATGAAAAAGCGAAGAAACAAGCCAGAGATATGGCGGACCTTTCCCCGATGGATGATATCTATTTTTACGGATCGGATATCGATCCGAAGGCTGTGGCGACTGCGCAGAAGAATGCCCGTGCAGCAGGAGTTGCGGATTTCGTCCGGTTCCGGGTATCGGATTTCCGGGAACAGACGCCCCGTGCCCTCTATGGATGGACACATCTGAAAAGACAGCTGATCCTCTGTAATCCCCCGTATGGCGGACGTTTGCTGACTCCGGAAAAAGCACATGAGATCTATACCGGGATCGCAAAGACCTACCTTGATCCACAGGGTTACTGCAGAAAGGGGATCCGTCTTTCTGTAATCACACCGGATGATTCTTTCGAAAATGCCGTCGTTCGAAAAGCAGATAAAAGAAGAAAACTGTATAACGGCTCCATTCGATGTCAATTAACAAACTACTATCGTCTCCCGCCGAGAGAAAACTGAATGACAATAGTCCACCGCTCGCGGACACCGAAAATGTCAAAAATCGAAAAAGACTATTCCGAAAGCCCTTGAAATAAGGGCTTTTTCACGCCATGAAAACTTTTGATGTTTTTTCAAAAACCCCTTGACAAAAAAAGCACTGCCGAAAAATCGGCGTTTGAAGAGGGTGTTTTCCGAAAATGCTTGTCATTAAGTTATCCACAGAGTTTTCCACCTTTTCCACAGGTTTTTTGTTTATGAACAGGAAAAAGTGGTGGAAAACTTTGACTGGCAGATCATTTTCAAGAAGATTCATTTGCTTTCATTTTTGCGAAGAAATGAAAGTTTAAAAAACATTGAACTTCTACGTTCATATAGGGCGTAATCTGATATAATAAAGAGAAATAATTGTAAGGTTTAGGAAGTATCAGGTATGACAGATTTTGAAACACGCGCAAAAGAAGCAAAACAGGCGTCCTTTGCGATGGCTGTATTGCCCACGGATGTGAAGAATAAGGCGCTGCTTTCTATTGCAGATGCTCTTGTTGCAAACAAAGACGCGATCTTTTCCGCGAATGCGGAAGATATGAAGAACGCGAAAGAATCAGATCTTCCTATGCCGCTTCAGAAGAGACTCCTTTTTGATGAGCATAAATTGAATGATGTCGTCAGCGGTCTGAAGAGTCTGACAACTCTTCCGGATCCGGTCGGCCGCGAGCTGATGAAGACCGAAATGGACGATGACCTTGTACTGACACGTGTCTCCTGCCCGATCGGTGTTCTGGGCATCATCTTCGAGTCCCGTCCGGACGCTCTGGTGCAGATCGCATCGCTGGCACTGAAATCCGGCAACTCCTGCTGCCTCAAGGGCGGAAGCGAAGCCGTTAACAGTAACCGGGTGCTTTTCGAGGTGATCGAGAAGGCCTCTATCGATGCAGGACTTCCGAAGGGCTGGATCGTCCTGATGGAGACGAGAAACGATGTTGCGGAGATGCTCCTTTTGGATAAGTACATCGACCTGATCATCCCGAGAGGATCGAATGCATTTGTGCAGTACATCATGCAGCATAGTTCGATCCCGGTCATGGGCCACGCCGATGGTGTCTGCCATCTGTATATTCATGAAAAAGCCGATAAAGAAATGGCACTGAAACTTGCGGTAGATAGTAAGACCCAGTACGTGGCAGTATGTAATGCCTGCGAGACGATCCTGGTGGACGAGTCTATCGCGAAGGATTTTCTCCCGGATCTGGCAAAAGCACTGTCCGGAAAGAACGTGGAGCTCCACGGCTGCGAGAAGACGAAAGCGATCCTGCCGGATGTACTCCCGGTGGAAGAGTGGCATCACGAGTATCTCGACTATAAGGTATCTATCAAGATCGTTTCGGGTCTTGATGAAGCGATCGGCCATATCAATACATATGGTTCCGGCCATACTGACGCGATCGTTACTTCCGACAAAGAAGTGGCGGAAGAATTTCTGAACCGCGTGGATTCCGGTAATACTTTCTGGAACTGCTCCACACGCTTCTCGGATGGTTTGAGATATGGATTCGGCGCAGAGGTAGGCATCAGCACCAGTAAGCTTCACGCCAGAGGACCTGTCGGCCTCGAAGGACTTGTGACTTATAAGTACAAGATCCGTGGTAATGGTAATCTCGTTGCGGATTATTCCGATGGAACCCGCAAGTTTACACATAAGCATATTTTATGAAAAGAGGATAAGAAGATGGTAATTTCTATTGCTTCAGATCACGCAGGATTCGCACTGAGAAAGATCGTGGTGGAACACCTCGGCAAACTCGGACATACGGTCGTTGAGGGTGGCGCGACCGCAGGCGATGTCCCGTACAGCTATGTCCTGGCAGGACAGAAAGTTGCGAAAGATATTCTGGAGGGAAAAGCAGAGCGTGGTATCGTGATCTGCGGTACCGGCATCGGTATCTCAATGGTTGCCAATAAATTCCCGGGCATCCGCTGTGCTCTCTGCACCAATGAATATATGGCGAGAATGTCACGCCAGCACAATGATGCGAATGTGCTCTCCATGGGCGCACGCGTCGTCGGAAGTTCTCTGGCGCTCGGCATCGTCGATGCATACCTCAACGAGCCTTTTGACGGAGGCCGTCATCAGACCCGTGTCAATGATATGAAGGAACAAGAGAAAGAGCTTTTTAAATAAATCTATTTTGGGAGGACCGTTTATGGCACAGTTTTTCTTATTTGATCACCCGCTTATCCAGCATAAGATCTCTATGCTCCGCGATAAGAACACCTCTACCAAGGAATTCCGTGAACTGGTACACGAGATCTCCATGCTGATGGCATACGAAGTTACCCGTGATCTTCCGCTCACCGATAAAGAAATCGAGACTCCGGTTGCGAAGACTACGGCAAAAGTACTTGCCGGCAAGAAAGTAGCGCTGGTCCCGATCCTTCGTGCCGGTCTTGGCATGGTCGATGGCATGCTCTCGATCATTCCGAATGCGAAAGTCGGCCATATCGGTCTTTATCGCGATCCGAACACATTAAAGCCGGTCGAGTATTACTGCAAGCTTCCGGAAGATATCACTGACCGTGAGGTGATCGTACTCGATCCTATGCTTGCAACCGGCGGTTCCTCTTCCGCAGCGATCCAGTTCCTGAAGGACAGAGGCATCAAGAACATTAAGTTTGTCTGCCTGATCTCGGCACCGGAAGGTATCGAGCGCCTGCAGAACGATCATCCGGATGTGCCTGTCTTCTGTGCGGCAAAGGATGAGAGACTCAACGATCACGCATACATCATTCCTGGTCTGGGCGATGCGGGTGACCGTCTCTTCGGTACAAACTAAGGAGGTCCGTAAGGAACGATTATGAGTGTTTCACTAGCTGCTTCCTGGTGGACCCGTTTCTGGGAAGCATTTGGAAAAGAACTTGCGGATTCATTCGGCGGTAAACATATCGGCGAAAAGATCCGTGAAGGCATCCTTCAGTGGAAGGGAAGTTTCACTCTGGGCGGACAGAAATTCCTGATCACGGATGCGGTCATTGTTATGTGGATCGCACTTCTTGCAGGTATCCTGTTCTTTGGCTGGCTCGGTGCAAAGAAGGAAAGGATCCCGTCCGGAAGACAGGCGGTCATGGAGTCCCTGATCGGTCTTCTTTTCGGCCTTTGCAAGGACTACGGCCTGAATGAGGAACAGGCGGAAAAAGTCGTTCCGATGATCGGTACGATCGGTATTACCCTGATTTTCTGTAATACCATTTCATTCTTCCATCTCCCGCCGCCGGCAAAGAATATTGCATTCCCGTTTGCGATGGCGATCTTTGCGATCGTCTATGTTATCGTCATGTCGATCCGGTTCGTCGGACTTAGCGGCTTTGGAAGATCCTTTGTAGATCCAATGCCGTTTATGCTTCCGTTTAAGATCCTCGACTTTTTCATCAAGCCGATCTCGCTGGCACTCCGTCTTTTCGGTAACGTATTCGGTGCCTTTATCCTCATGGAGTTCTTAGGTATCGTCTGCCCGATCGTGCTTCCGGGTGTCTTTAGTCTGTGGTTTGACCTTATGGACGGTATTCTCCAGGCAGTTGTATTTGCCTACCTAACAACATCATACATCGGTGAAGTGGTGGAGAGCGCCCATGCGGTAAAAGAAAGAAAAGAAGAAAAAGCAAAGCTGAAAGCTGAAAAGAAGGCTGCCAAGGAAGCCGCAGTAGAAGCGGAAAAAGCAGCTTGAACATAGAAACAGGAGGAAGAGAAGATGTTTAATTTATCAAGAGTATTACTGGATATTGCGCCGAAGGCCCTGGCCGGACTTGGCGCAGGTCTTGCGATCGGTCTTTGCGGACTGGGTACCACGATCGGTATCGGTCTTGCATCCGGACGTGCACTGGAAGGTGCTTCCCGTCAGCCGGAAATGTACAGCAAGCTGCAGACGCTGCTTCTGATCTCCATCGTATTTATGGAGTCTGTTGCGATCTACTCTCTCGTAGTAAGTCTGCTCCTGATCTTTACGTTCTGATCGATACGAGGTGAAAGATATGTATTTTGCATTTAAAGTGCTATCGGCAGTTAATGCGCAGCAGCTTACATCCCGCCTTGTCCGTCTTGCGGAAGAGGCTGAGGAGGAGAGCTCCCTGCTGTCGCCGGATCAGATGGCACACTACGCGGTTACCGCGCTGTGGACGATCATCAACGTCCTTGTCGCCTATATCATTCTGAAGTTTGTGCTTTTTAAGCCGATGATCAAGCTGATCAATAAGAGAAAAGAATCGATCAGCAAAGAGATCACCGATGCTGAGGATAAAGAGAAACAGGCGACAGAAAAACTCGAGGAAGCAACCAAGAAACTCGATGCTTCTCATGAAGAAGCGATGCAGATCATTGCAGATGCCAGAACGCAGGCAGAGAAACAGTCGGAGACGATCATCGAGACTGCGAAGAAAGAAGCGCAGGAGATCAGAGACCGTGCTGAGGAAGACGCGAAGCGTACTAGAAAAGCAATGATGGAAGAGATGAAAGACGAAGTGGCAGATCTGGCCGTCACGATAGCAGGACGTGTCCTGAGTTCAGGTGCGAACGGCATCGATGAAGCTTCTCTTCGTGAAAAAGCACTTTCCGAGCTTCAATCCGCAGAGGTGAAGGCCGGTGAATAATAACAGTGCTTTTGAAGTAATAAAGATCGTCACCGCATCGGACGATATGCCGCCGGAGAAGGTGGCCCTGATCGCCCGCCGTTTCGCGGAGCATCTTCATATACAGGGCTATACGATCGAGCAGGAGACAGATCCGTCCCTGATCAACGGTTATGTCATTTATTCCCAGGGAACCAAATACGACTACAGCGTCGCGGGTCAGCTCTCCCGTATCGGACGTCATCTGAAGACGGACCGTGGAGATGAGAAATCCGCTTCCGGGGAGAAAGATGATTTTTCCGAGATCCACCGTTCCCTCACAGAGTCGCTGGCTGACTTTAAAGAGAGCCCGGCGATGCTTTTCGAGGATGATGAACTGTGGGAAGGAGAGTCCCCTGAGCAGGAGGAAAAGAGAGAAAAGATCCTTTCGGATTTTGCAAAAGCATCCGAAGTGGAGCAGATCGGTAAAGTACTCTCTGTCAGCGATGGCGTTGCCAAAGTCAGCGGACTGGAAAACTGCGTGGCAAGTGAACTGATCATGTTCTCGGAGAGTTCCTATGGAATTGCCATGAACCTCGAGAGAGACTCGGTCGGTGTCGTTCTTCTGAACGAATGCCGCGATGTCGTCGAAGGCGTCATGTGCCACCGTACAGGCCTTACGGTATCTGTTCCGGTGGGACGCGGTATGCTCGGACGTGTTGTCGATCCGCTCGGTAATCCGATCGATGGAAAAGGTATTATCCGCTCTACCAGCAGGCGTCCGATCGAGACACCGGCACCGAGTATCGTAGAACGTTCTCCGATCTGTGAACCTCTTCAGACAGGTATCACGGCGATCGATGCCATGACCCCGATCGGCCGCGGACAGCGTGAGCTGATCATCGGCGACAGACAGACGGGAAAGACTGCTATCGCTCTGGATACCATTATCAACCAGCGTGGTAAAGATGTTCTTTGTGTCTATGTAGCGATCGGACAGAAAATGTCGAATATCGTTCAGGTCGCAAAGACTCTGGAACAGTATAATGCGATGGAATATACAGTGATCGTTGCGGCCTCCGCGTCGCAGCCGGCGTCGCTTCAGTACATCGCACCATATGCAGGATGTGCGATCGCGGAAGAATTCATGTACAGCGATCACTCCGATGTCCTGATCGTGTACGATGACCTGTCCAAACATGCGCAGGCATACCGTGCGATCTCCCTGCTTCTCCGCCGTCCGCCGGGACGTGAAGCGTATCCGGGTGATGTCTTCTATCTGCACTCCCGTCTGCTCGAGCGTTCCGCAAAACTCAGCGATGAGAAGGGCGGAGGTTCGATCACGGCGCTTCCGATCATCGAGACATTAAGCGGAGATATTTCTGCATATATTCCTACAAATGTTATCTCCATCACGGATGGACAGATCTATCTGGAGTCGGAACTCTTCTTTGCCGGTCAGCGTCCGGCGATCAACGTAGGTCTTTCTGTTTCCCGTGTCGGTGGTGCGGCACAGACCAAGGCTATGAAGAAAGTAGCCGGTCCTCTGCGTATCAGCCTGGCGCAGGCTCGTGAGATGGCGGCTTTTGCCCAGTTCGGTTCCGATCTGGATCCGAATACACAGAAGCAGCTTAAGCGCGGCGTGATCTTAAATGAGATCCTGAAGCAGGAACAGTTTGCTCCGATGCAGATGGACGAGCAGGTCGTGATGCTGTATCTGGCTACGAATGAGAAGCTTACCTTCCTGGATAAGGAAGATGCGAAAGAATATGTGACGGAGTTCCTGCAGCGTATGAGTGTCCTCCATCCGGAGATCATGAAGAGGATCCGGGATACACGTGTGCTGGATGATGATACGAAGAAAGAGATCGATGAGTTCGAAGCCGAGTATCACTCGATGTTCGTGACAGAACATAAGGAATATCAGCATCGTGAGGCGTAAGGACCATGGAGAGTCTGAACGATATTAAAAAGCGTATTAAAAGTGTCACGGATATTTCCCAGATGACGCACGCCATGCAGCTCGTCAGTGCTTCGAAGATGCGTAAATCCAAGATCCAGCACGAGAAAGTAAGTCCGTTCTTCACACTATGTGCAGAGAGTCTGATGGAGCTTCACAGAAGTGCCAAAGATATCGATAATCCTTTCCTGCAGATGCGGGAGAGAAAGTCGGGCACGACCTGGAAGATCGCATACTTCATCCTGACAGGTGATCAGGGTCTGGCCGGTGCGTATAACAATAATATCGTAAAGATTGCGGAAGAGCATATCCAGAAAAAGATCCTGGAGAATGCAAAGAACAGTATCCGTACAGAATATAAGCTCTATGTGTTCGGACATGTCGGTACTGAGAAACTGAAAAAAGACGGATATAGTGTTGACCCGGACTTCTCGTTCCCGATCACGAACCCGACCTATTACGAAGCAAGAAATGTTGCAAACATTATCCGCGCCAAGTATCTGAGCGGGGAATTCGATCAGGTCTATATCGTCTATACGAAGATGGAGTCCGCGATCAGTATGAAACCTGTCATCACAAGACTAGTGCCGATCGATACGAAATCGCTGAAAGATTCTTTTGCATCCGGAGCGGAAGATGCCGGTATCGCCGTGGAAGTAGGATCGACTGTTGACTATTTCCCGAACGCCAATGAGGTGCTTTCGTTCCTTATCGATACTGGACTTAATGCTGTCATGTACGGCGCTATGGTAGAAGCTTTTGCGTGCGAGCAGACTGCGCGTATGCAGGCGATGGATAATGCAAACCGCAATGCGGATGAAATGATGAAAAAACTGACGATCGAGAGCAACCGTGCTCGTCAGGCCCGTATTACCAACGAACTCAATGAGATCGTGAACGGGGCCAGTCAAGTAGAATAGAGGTAGAAAACATGGCAGAAGGAAAAATCGTACAGATCATCGGACCTGTGATAGATTGTGCTTTTGATGAACACGAAGTTCCACTGATCAAGACGGAAGTACGTATTCAGGCAGATGGACGTGAAGTATCAGCGGAGGTTATGCAGCAGAGAGGCGAAGGGATCGCCCGCTGTGTTTCTTTTGAAGCGACAGAAGGTCTTGCCCGCGGCATGAAGGTCATCTCTACTAATCAGCCGGTCATGGTACCAGTTGGTGAGAAAAATACCGGAAGACTCTTTGATGCTCTCGGACGCGCCATCGATAATCAGGGCGAAGTGAATGCAGACACTATGTGGCCGATCCACAGAAGTGCACCTTCCTTTGTTGATCAGTATCCTTCCGAGACTGTACTGGAAACCGGTATCAAGGTCATCGACCTTCTCGTTCCTTTTGCCAGAGGCGGAAAGATCGGTCTTTTCGGCGGTGCCGGTGTTGGTAAGACAGTCCTCATCCTCGAACTGATCCGAAACATTGCGCAGGAGCATGGCGGCTATTCCGTATTTACCGGTGTCGGCGAGCGTTCCCGTGAAGGTAATGATCTTTGGAATGAGATGAAAGCATCCGGTGTTCTGGATAAGACGGTCATGGTCTTCGGACAGATGAATGAGACATCCGGTGCCAGAATGAGAGCTCCGCTTACCGGTCTTACCATGGCGGAGTATTTCCGTGATGAAATGAAGAGAGATGTTCTGTTCTTCGTAGATAATATCTACCGTTTCGTACAGGCAGGTTCGGAAGTATCTGCACTTCTCGGAAGAATTCCTTCTGCTGTAGGTTATCAGCCGACTCTTGCTAACGAAGTCGGTGAGCTTCAGGAGCGTATTACTTCGACAAAGAACGGATCGATCACATCCATTCAGGCTGTATATGTTCCGGCAGACGACCTGACAGACCCGGCTCCGGCGACGACATTCGGTCATCTCGATGCGAATATCGTTCTTTCCCGTGCGGTTGTCGAGCTTGGTATCTATCCGGCGGTGGATCCTCTGGAATCTTCTTCCCGTATCCTTACCGAGAACGTTGTCGGACGTACGCATTACCATGTTGCCAGAATGGTGCAGGAGATGCTGCAGAGATATAAGGAACTGCAGGATATCATCGCGATCCTCGGTATGGAGGAACTCGGTGAGAAAGACCGCCAGCTCGTTAACAGAGCAAGAAAGGTTCAGAAGTATCTGTCCCAGCCTTTCTTCGTAACAGCTGATTCCACAGGCTTTGCCCCCCGTTATGTACCGATCGAGAAGACGGTACAGGCCTTTGGCGAGATCATCTCCGGTTCTCTGGATCACATTCCGGAGCAGCACTTCTTCATGAAGGGCGATCTGGACGATGTTCTGGCATCATATAAGAGTGAAGCATAAGGGAGTAGGATATGGCGGCGCAGGAGCAGAGTAAAAAGAAGATGATGCTCGAGGTGGTCAATCCTTACGAAGTGTTCTTCGAAGGACGGATCGAGAGTATTGTACTTCCTACCGTGGATGGCCAGTTTGGTATTATGCCCGGTCATTCTCCTATCGTCGTTGCGGTGGCTCCCGGAATTGCGCGTGTGCAAATGGATGGAGAGACAAAAGTTTTCACTGTGTCAGAAGGATTTGCCGAGATTGGCCAGCACGTGGTCGTCATCGTCTGCAATGCGGCGGAATGGCCATCGGAAATCGATGTTGACCGTGCAAAAAGTGCTCTTGACCGTGCAAAAACCAGATTTAACAGTGTTACAAGTACCGAAGAACAGCGGCTTTACGCGCAGCATGCCATGGAAAGAGCAAAAGCACGTATTGCTGTATCGGAAGAGTGGAAGAAAACCGGAAAAGGCGGTCATGATCTCTGACCGGTATCCTGATCGTGGATAAAGTGAACCTCGAACTCCAGATCTCCAAGCCCGACTAAATCACCTTCCTTAAGATAAGACCTTTCTTCCGGCTTGATCCTTTGTCTGTTTCGAAATGTCCCTTTACTGTTCTGCAGAGCTTCGACATAAAAACCATATTCATCGTGTCCAAATACCGCATGTTTTAATGCCAGAGATGAATGATCGATCGAAAGCGCACAGCAATCCGAGTCAGATCCGACGGTACATGTATTTGTCCAGATCGTTAATCTTGTAGCTGGGACACTATTCGATGTGCGGTTATCAATACGGATCAGCTGGACAGGATCCTGATGAAATTCAAAAGAAAGATCTGTGTTTTGCTCCGACGATTCAGA
>ONFC01000041.1 GCA_900317035.1 uncultured Eubacteriales bacterium | reverse complement strand
ACTTCCGCTGTGACGGGAGATCATGGAGGGGAGAATAGTATGTGTCAGATTGTAAAGTCCTCCGATATTGGTGTCCATAATGCGGTTCCACTCGGAAGGAGTGGTGTTCGTGAAAAGTTCTATCCTGGAAACACCGGCATTACTTACTAAGACATCGACCGGACCAAAAGTCTCGACGGCTTCTTTTACTGCGGATTCAACTGCATCAAGATCCCTTACATCAACCTTATAAGCAAGCACGTCATATGTAATATCATGGATCTTCTGACGGGTATACTCGGCAGAATCATCATCAGAGCGGTAAAAGAAAGTGACTTTGTATCCTGCTTCGGCAAAGCGGTATGCTGTTGCTGCGCCGATTCCTCTGGAACCGCCTGTTATCAAACAGTGTTTCCGATCTCCCATGGGAACACCCCCCTTTGTTTTCTGTTTTTATCGTATCGAACAAATAGCTTGATGACAAGAACATTCGGGCAAAAGGTTGCGCAATTTTGAATTCATGGTATCATTTTTTTAGCGCTTTTATGGAAGGATATACATATGGCTAAGTTTTTAGAAAATGACAATGAGTCACCAGAAGTTGATCTGAAGAATCTTACGGTTGAAGAGATCGAGGAAGTTATCCCGGGAAAAAACGATACGAAAGATTATAAGACTTCGGATGAAGACGATAAAAGTAAAACAAATAAGGAAGAGTCTGGAATAGAAGAACCTGAAGAGAAAGAAGATTCCAAGGATGATTCTTCTGAATCGGAAGAAATAAATGAGTTTTACGAGAAACGTGCGGCAGAACGTGATCTTTCGCTCGAAAAGGTTGAGGAACTCGCGGAAGAAATGGAATCTTCCAAAGAGAAAAAGCAGAAAGACAGTACTTCAAAATCCGAGAAGAAGCAGCAGATAGAAAAGAAGAATTCGAAGAAAAAGAAACAGAAAAAACTCGATGCAGTCGCACTTGTTGGAATTGTTCTTGCTATTGCAGCACTTATCGGCGGTGGTATCTGGCTTTACCGGGCTTCCAATCAGGAGCCTAACCTGAAGATCACCCTAAATATGTTCTTTAAGCAGTACCGCGGTTCAAAGATCTATGGCAGCATCTTCCAGATGGGCTTTGATTGTCCGGAACCTTCTTACCGTGATGAAGAAGAGATTGCAGCTCTTGCGTCTTCCCCGGACAATTCTACGGAACCCGCGGCAACAACGGCTGTGAAGACCTCGAAATACCGTTATTTCGATTTTGTTGTTTCCGGACGTGTCCGTGAGGGCATCCAGGAACCTGTTTTCGTTTCCGGCTGTGAGTGCAAAGATAATAACTACCTGAAAAACATGCGTTTCTTCGCGCCAATGAAGGATGACTCGGATCTTCAGGTGTATTATGTCGTTTATTCTGCTTTCCTTCAGGCATTCTACACGGATGAAAGAAGTGAAGTGTGCCTGGATAAGGTGAAGAATGCGTATAGCCAGTCTCAGGCATCGACAGAAACAGCTGTTATGGTCAAAGATGGTGATCTTGCCTATTCTGTTTCAAAAGCACAGATCGACGGAACGCAGTATTTCGTCATGGATATTGTTCCTTCTAAGGAAGCGGATAAATTCGTTTTCGCAACGAAGATGTATCAGGAGCCGAACCTTCGTATGACCGAGCGTTCTTTCCGCGCCCTGTATTACTCCACACCGCTTTATGCTGACGTGTTATTGCAGTTCGCTTTCCAGTTCAGAGGTGTCCATTATGCCGGTGAACCTTATCAGGAAGCTTCCGCGCAGCCTGCCGCCGAAACAACAGTTCAGGCTACACCCACGCCGGTTCCGACACCTATTCCGTCCAGCACAAATACTAAGTACCGTTTCTTCGACAACGCAAGTATCGGCTCTATCAGTCAGGACTGGCCGGTCGTAAATGTTAGTATCGTCGGCTGTGAGAACAAAGGCGATCACTTCATGCGCTGGATCCGTTTCTATGCTCCGCTGGAAATGGAAAACGATGCCGAGATCGATGTTTACGCGATTATTTATGCTGCGTTTATGCAGTCCCTCTATTCCGGAACAGATAGCGATACCTGTCTTAAGAAGGTGCAGAACACTTTCCTGGAGTACTTTAATTCTGCGGATAAGACTCCGAAGATGGTAAAAGATGGGCATCTGGCATATTCTATCCGAATCGAGGAAATCGATGGTCAGAGATCTTTTGTAATGGATGTAGTTCCTGTAGAAGAAGCGGATACTTTTAATTTCGCAGCACCGTACAGTAACTGAACAGTTTAATATCTGAAAACACGAACTGCCACTGCAAATTGCGGTGGCAGTTC
This sequence comes from uncultured Eubacteriales bacterium, assembly GCA_900317035.1. Classification (GTDB taxonomy): domain Bacteria; phylum Bacillota; class Clostridia; order Saccharofermentanales; family Saccharofermentanaceae; genus Scatonaster. The sequence goes on along the minus strand of ONFC01000041.1, from coordinate 13,048 downwards.
TTTTGTATGAAAAAAGGGACTGTGTTGACGACAGTCCCTTTGGCAGGGGAGACACGATTCGAACATGCAACCAGCGGTTTTGGAGACCGCTGCTCTACCATTGAGCCACTCCCCTAAGAATATAGGCGGTGTTGTTTGATAAACAACATGCATTAGTTTACTCAAGTGTTTGCATGATGTCAAGTAGAATGTTATGATTTTATAGAATAGGAAAAAAGTGGCAAAAGAGGTGTTTTTACATGATTTTTTCGGTTATCGGAACCGGTAATATGGGACGGGCTCTCGTAGGCGGATTTATTAAGAATGGCATATTGACTCCGAAGGATGTCCGCCTTTGTGATATTGATGAGAAAAAGGTGACGGAGCTTGCATCTGAGACCGGCTGCCAGCCCTATACAGATGCTTCCAAAGCTGTTCAGGATGCGGATTATATTCTTCTTGCGGTTAAACCGCAGGTCTTTGATCAGACAGTTCGTTCACTTTCTGCGAATATTAAGAGTGGCGCTGTGGTGATCTCCATTGCAGCTTCGGTAACTCTTGACCGCATCGAAAACCTTCTGAATGAGGGATCTTCTATAGTCCGTGTTATGCCGAATACTCCGGCTCTGGTTGGTGCAAGTGTTTGCGCTGTATGCACCCGGAATGTCGAGAAAGAGAATAGTGACTTTGTCGAGAAGCTTCTTTCCACATGCGGAATTGTTGTTCCATGTGATGAGAAGACGCTTGATGCGATCGGATGTGTGTCAGGAACAGGTCCTGCATATGTTATGCTCTTTATCGAAGCTATGGCTGATGCAGCCGTAAAACTCGGTGTTCCGAGAAAAACTGCTCTGGATATTGCTGCAATGACTGTATATGGTTCCGGCAAACTGATGGTGGAGACAGGTACTCATCCGGCTATCCTGAAAGATCAGGTATGCTCTCCGGGCGGAACAACGATCGAAGGTGTTCTTGCTCTTGAAAAGGGCGGACTCCGTGCTGCTGTTGAAGATGCGGTAATTGCTGCAGATCTTAAGACGAAAGCTCTCGCTGGAGGAAAGTGATCCGTGGCGGAACTGATTTCTGTCGATATATATACGGATGGCGCATGTTCGGGAAATCCCGGTCCGGGCGGCTGGGGAGCGATCCTCATCTGCCGAGGTGTCGAGAAAGAAATTTCCGGTGGGGAAAGCCTTACCACTAATAACCGGATGGAGCTAATTGCCGCGATCTCTGCATTGAAATGCCTGAATCGTCCTTGTAAAGTCAGTCTGTACAGTGATAGTGCGTATCTTATCAATGGATTTACGCAGGGCTGGCTTGTGTCTTGGAAACGTAACGGGTGGAAAAACAGTTCGAAACAAACCGTTAGTAATATGGACCTATGGCAGGAACTTGACAGATTATCCGGTGTTCATGCTGTTACCTGGATAAAGGTAAAAGGCCATGCCGACAATGAATATAACAACCGCTGTGACAAACTTGCGGTCGCACAATCGAAAAAATTTGGGGAGAATGGTAATGGTTAAGCCAAAGGGGAACATATCTGCCTTGGATGAGCAGCTGACCGAAAAAACAGTAGAGAGAAAGATTGCTTTCGAGGGCCGTGTCTTTCGGGTAGAGCTCAAAAAGGTAGAATTATATGACGGATCTATCTCGAATAGAGAAGTAGTGCTTCATCACGGCGGAGCAACGATCGTTGCACTTGATGATGAGATGAATGTTTATCTTGTCCGCCAGTTCAGATCTCCTTATGAAAAAGTAATCCTCGAGCTTCCGGCAGGTAAACTTGAAAAGGACGAGGATCCGCGCGAGTGTGCGATCCGCGAACTCAAGGAAGAAACTGGAATGGAAGCATCTTCCGTCATTAGTCTGGGAGAAATGTATGCGACTCCGGGATATTGTTCGGAAATTATACATCTTTATCTGGCACAGGGTCTTTCTCATGGAGAAGGAAATCCGGATGACGGTGAATTCCTGCAAATTGTTAAAATGCCGTTAAAACAGGCGATTTCTATGGTTGAATCAAATGAGATCTCTGATGCCAAAACCATGGTTGCATTATTAAAAACTGCTCGAAGGGTCGGTGTCTGATGGCCGGAAAGAATGAAAAAAGACATGATATTACCGGAGTTCTGTTATTTGCTATAGCAGTTCTTCTTGGCCTGTCCTATTATCTTCCACTTTCAGTAACGGGAGCCCTCGGAAAGATCTTTCGAGGGGCAGGAACCGGTCTGATCGGCTTTGCTGCATATTTCATTCCGGTGATCCTTTTATATGCATCGATCGATTATTTCCTTGAGAGACGGCCGAATGTGACTCCGATCCGTGTCCGTTCTGTTCTGATCCTTCTTTTATGTGTATCCTCGATTTTTGCAGTATGTACGGTAAGCCCTGTATATGTTAAGGCATATTGCGCGGAGCCGCCTGCCGGTGATGTGAAGGTTACCAAGGTTTTATCGCTTCTTTGGAAGATCGGTAATGATCCGAAAGCTTTAGGCGCACCTGAGGGTGATCTGATATTGTCCGGTGGAATTATCGGCGGTTCGATCGCTCTAGCACTTCGTGAGATTGCTGCAAAAGCAGGTGCGTTGACCATTCTTTTCGCCTTTACTCTGTCTCAGATCGTGCTGATCTTTAACATCAGTCTTTCTGATACAGCCGCAAAGACGGCGAAAGTTATCCGCACTACCAGTCAGAAGGCGACAGAAGTACTCCGCACAGATAAAGCAATGCGGGAGAGAGAACGTGCCGCCAGACTTCAGGCACAGAGAAACCAGCAGATCAATGGTGCGATCCAGTCATACATTAAGAATCCTGCAGTTTCTCCTTTTGAAGAAGTTCCGGGTCCTCAGGGATTTATCGATCTTGAGGGGACACCTGTAAAAATGAATCAGGAGACCTGGGCAGAGAGGGAGAAGGTCTTTGATTTTGACTTGACCAACGATACTGACCCTGCTCCGGAAGCACAGAAAGTTCCGGTTCCCAAAGAACCGCGTGTGGACTTTGGATTTAGTAATCCGAAGGCTCCTGTGAAGAAAGAAGAAGTGGATCCGAATGGTGGTTTTGAGTATCTTCCGCCGCTCGAAAATGAAACCCCGCGTCCGGGAACGGTTCTTCCTGCCCCCTCAGTCAGCCCGAATCAGGACTATGTGGAGTATCGTCATCACGAAAGCGGTGGAACGAAGATCCGTGTTCCTGATTTGAATGGTATGGAACAGGTTCCTACTCCTCCAAGTGTCCAGGTTCCTCAGGATTTACCGGACATGCCGCCTGTTGTAAAGCCGGCTGTACCGCAAAATACAATGCCTGCACCGACTTCCTCTGATGAACCGGCGGAACCAGTACCTTCGGTATCCCAGGTCGAGAATAATAGAGAATTTGTAGAACCGGCAGGCAGTACTACTAATGAAAAAGCACGTGTACCTGCCGCTCCTGCGCGCCGTGCGAACCGCAAATATGCGAAGGCACCGACAAATCTTCTTTCTCATGATAAGCCGCAGACGGCACGTAATGTGATTGATGGCCAGGACGCTGAAGGAATGAAGCTTGTTGCTGCTCTTCGAAGTTTCGGCATCGAAACCAAACTCGGTGAGGTTACCCGCGGACCTGCGATCACCCGGTTTGAAGTTGTTCCTGCACCGGGTATCAAGGTCAGCCGTATTACGAATCTCTCTGATGATATTGCGCTTGCTCTTGCAGCCCAGAGTATTCGTATTGAAGCTCCGATTCCGGGTAAATCCGCTGTTGGTATCGAGGTTCCGAATAAGCAGGTAGCTCCGGTTCATCTGGGAAATCTTCTTGAATCATCGGCTTTTAGAAATAGTGAATCGCCTCTGACGGTTGCTCTCGGTAAAGATATTCCGGGAAGTCCGATCCTGTGCGATCTTGCCAAGATGCCGCATCTTTTAATTGCAGGTTCCACGGGATCCGGTAAATCGGTATGTATTAACTCGATCCTGATCAGTATTCTTTGCCATGCGACTCCGGCACAGGTCCGTATGATCATGGTCGACCCGAAAGTAGTTGAACTTGCTGTCTATAACGGCATTCCGCATTTGCTCTGCCCGGTCGTTACCGATGCGAAAAAAGCTGCGAACGCTCTTAACTGGGCGGTCCGTGAGATGACAGATCGGTATGCCAAGTTCGCGGAAGCTGCTGTTCGTGATTTTAAGGGCTACAATGAGTATCAGCGGATGAACGGGGAGAATGAGCTTCCTTTGATCCTGGTCGTTATCGACGAGCTTGCCGACCTGATGCAGGTTGCCTCGAAAGAAGTAGAGGAGTCAATCTCCAGATTAACGGCGATGGCCCGTGCTGCAGGTATCCATCTGCTGATCGCAACCCAGCGGCCTTCCGTAGATGTTATTACCGGTGTCATTAAAGCAAATATTCCGTCCAGAATTGCATTTGCTGTTTCCAGCCAGGTTGATAGCCGTACGATCCTTGATATGGTCGGAGCAGAAAAACTCCTTGGTAAAGGTGATATGCTTTATTATCCGCAGAGCGCCGCGAAACCGGTGCGTGGCCAAGGTGCTTTTGTATCAGATAAGGAAGTTGAAGAAATCATTGGTTATATAAAAGCAAATAATGCGGTACAATATGATGAGGAAACGGCAGAGGCGATCGTAAATGCGACGAAATCCGGCTCGCCCGCATCTTCCGGCGGATCCGATAATGACGGTGAAGACGAGCTTTTCAATGATGCAGTTGATGTTGTTCTTCAGGCCGGCTATGCTTCCGTTTCCATTCTGCAGAGAAGGCTGAATCTCGGTTATCCGAGAGCTTCCAGACTTATCGACCGTATGGCGGATAAAGGATATATCGGACCTTTTGAAGGCAGTAAACCGAGAAAAATACTGATCGATCCGGCGCAATGGCTGGAGATCAAGGCAAAGAAAGGATAATGTATGAGCGCAACGATTATTTCAGGAAAAGAACTCTCCGGTCTTATCCGTGAGAAGATTTCAAAAGAGACGGAGGAGCTTTCGGCACAGTTCGGGAAACGACCTGGACTTGCGGTGATCCAGGTCGGCGAAAATCCGGCATCCACGATCTATGTAAATAATAAGAAGAAGGCCTGTGAGCAGGTTGGATTCCAGTCTTTCGGATACTCTCTTCCTGAATCCGCTTCGGAAAAAGAACTTCTTGACCTGATCGACCAGCTGAATAAAGATGACCGTGTGCACGGCATTCTCTGCCAGCTTCCGCTTCCTAAGCATATGGATGAGTTTTCCGTCATCTGCGCCATCGCACCGGAGAAGGACGTGGACGGTTTCCATCCTGTAAATAAGGGACTTCTTTCTATCGGCCGTGATTGTCTGGTTTCCTGCACGCCAAAGGGATGTATCGAGCTCCTGAAGTATGCGAATGTTGAGATTTCCGGTAAGAACTGTGTCGTAATCGGCAGAAGTAACATCGTCGGAAAGCCGGTTGCATCCCTGATGCTTCATGAGAATGCGACGGTTACAGTAGTTCATTCCAGAACGAAGAACATTAAAGAGATCTGCAAACAGGCAGATATCCTGATCGTTGCGATCGGTAAGCAGGGCTTCGTTACCAAGGATTTTGTTAAGGAAGGCGCCGTGATCATCGATGTCGGAATTAACAGATGTGAAGATGGTAAGGTGAGAGGTGACGTCGACTTTGATGATGTTGTGGATATCGCATCTGCGATCACTCCTGTTCCGGGCGGTGTCGGACCGATGACGATCACTATGCTTCTCCAGAATACTCTCGAAGCTTTCACACGTATCGAGAAAGGACGTAAATAATATGAGTATTAAATCTGCTGAGATTATTTGTGTTGGCACTGAATTGCTGATGGGCCAGACCCTGAATACGAATTCCCGCTTTCTTGCCCGTGAACTCGCGTCTCTCGGTATTCCATCCTATCGTCAGATCGTAGTAGGCGATAATTATGACCGCCTTTTCGAGCAGATAAAAGAGAGCTCCGGCCGTTCTGATCTGGTTATTCTTACCGGCGGTCTTGGTCCGACAACAGATGATATCACCATGGGTGTTGCTGCTGATGTCGCGGGAAAAGAACTTGTTTTTGACGAAGAGAGCTTTAATAACATTACCGAGTATTTCCGCCGCCTGTTCCGTAATATGCCGAAGAATAACAGAAAACAGGCGATGCTTCCGGAAGGAGCTACGATCCTGAAGAATAATAATGGTACGGCTCCGGGTGCGATGTTCGAGTATTCCTGCCCGACTGAGGATGATCCGGACCGTGTTGTTCACTTTGTCCTGCTTCCGGGTCCGCCGTCTGAAATGTCTCTGATGTTTACCAATGAAGCACGTCCGATCCTTGAGAAGATGAGTGATTCTAAGTTTATCACTAAATTCGTTCATCTTTTCGGCATTGGTGAATCCGCCGCAGCAGAGAGAATCTCCGATCTGATCGATGCACAGACAAATCCGACGATCGCGCCATACGCCGCAGAAGGCGAGTGCATGTTCCGTGTCACACAGCGTGTAGAAAACGGTGAAGAAGAGAAAGATCTGATCACTCCGATCATCGATGTTATGAAAGAACGCTTCGGCCAGTGCATCTATGAGATCGGCGAGCGTCCGCTGAAACAGGTCGCTTATGATCTTCTTCTTGAGAAGAATAAGACAGTCTGCTTTGCCGAGAGCTGTACGGCCGGAATGGTATCTTCCGAGTTCGTTGATATTCCGGGTGCTTCCCAGGTATTTATGGGCTCTGTAGTTTCCTATGGTAACAAGGTTAAGACAAATCTTCTTGGTGTTTCCGATGATGTTCTTGAGAACCTTGGTGCTGTCAGCCGCGAATGTGCGCAGGAGATGGCCGAAGGTGCAAGAAAACTTCTGGGAACGGATATTGCCGTTTCCATTACCGGTATTGCCGGCCCGACAGGTGAAAGTGCCGCAAAACCGGTTGGCCTTGTCTATCTTGGAATTGCAGATGAGAAAGGAACGGATGTTATAGAAGTACATCTGAGCGGTAATAGAAGCCGTGTCCGTCATGTAGCAGTTTTACATGCATTTAATCTGATTAGAATGAGACTTTCATGAGTAGTTCCGAGTTAAAGAGAAGAGCCGATCAAACATCAGCTTCAAAGGTTAAAAGTATTACGTTCTCAACGATCATTATGATCATAGGCCTGATCCTTTCCAAGGGATCCGGCTTTTTGAGGACCGTAATTCTTTCCCACAAGTTTGAAGAAACTTATAGAGAAGCTTTTACCGCTGCCTTTTTGATCCCTGACTTCGTGTTTGCTCTTCTTGTCGGCGGTTCGATCCAGTCAGCGATCACGCCAACACTTTCCAAAGCGATCGAACAGAAAACACAGAAAAAAGCATGGAAGGGTGTAAGCATCTTTATCACATTGATGAGTTTGTTTGTGCTTACTTTTGTTGTTATCTGTGAGATCCTTTCGAATATCCTTTATCGCGTCTTTAATCAGGGAAATGGAGAAGAGGTCATTCGTCTTGCAGGTAATATGGCCCGTACTCTTTATCCGCAGATCTTCTTTATGATGCTCGCGGCACTTTGCATCGGTGTCCTAAATGCTTATAAGAAATTCGGTTCGACAGCTTTTGGCCCTGTTATCTACAATATTTGTGTTCTTCTTGCAATCGGCCTACTGGGTGCATCTAATGAGCAGTCTCTTTATCTGACCGGTGTCGGGGTTATGGCTGCGGCTATGATCTACTTTATCTTCCAGCTTTTCATGGGAAGAAGAGAGATGGCACACTTTAAGCCTTCCCTGGATATCTCAAATCCTGAATTCCGAAGACTATTTAAACTTGCGATTCCGATCCTTATTTCTGCTTCAATCGTTCAGGTCAATATCCTGATCCTGAATTCGTTTGCATCCAGATTCGGAGACGGTCCTTTTTATGCTCTAAGTAATGCATCGATGCTCTGGCAGCTGCCTTATGGTATTTTTGCTGTCGGAATCGGAAATGTTATGCTTCCTTCTCTGGCATCCCACTATGCGAACAAAGATTATAAAGAATCCAGCAAACTTCTTTCGACCAGTATAAAGAATGCTCTTTTTCTGACTGTTCCATGTGCCGGTATCTTCCTTATTATGCCTGTAGACCTTGTTAAGACACTTCTTCAGTGGTCTGCGAATTTTACAGATAAGAACGCGAATATGGCGGCGCTCTTCCTGACCGGATACTGCGCATCCATTGTTCTTCAGTCCGTGATATTTATTATGAATCAGGCTTTCTATGCCATCGGACAGACAAGATTCCCGCTGTTTGCCGGGATCGTGTCCATGGTCGTGAACTTCTCGCTGTGCTTTATCCTTATAAATCTTGGATGCGGTGCGATGTGCCTGACGATCTCCTATTCGATCTCCTGCCTCGTCCGCATGCTTTTACTTACAGTTGTTTACAGTAAACTGAATAAGAAACTGGCACCTAGAAGAATGAGGGCATTCCTGATCAAGTCCGTTATTTGTTTTGCATGTCTGATCATCGGCCTTTATCTTATAAGTCTTGTTCCGTATCATCCGACCAGAAAGATCATGCAGATCGCATGGTTTGGCGGCCGCTGCCTCCTTGGCTTTATGATCTACTTCGGTATGGCCTTTGCTCTTAAGATGGAAGAACTTCAGACAGCATATAATCGCTATATCAGAAGATTCTTTAAGAAGAAGCAGGCGGCCAATTAACATATTTGGTCTAAAAAGACGAAATGAACACCTTTTGACAGTTTTTGTCGAAAAAATGTTCTGAAAAACTATTGACGTTGTGATATTGTATTGTTAAGATAAAAGTCGATGGAACGAATGTTCGGCAAGGAGGAAATTATGGCGAAAAAAGATTCCAATAAATCCACACAGGATGTTTCCAAAAAAGTAGATAGTGAGAGAGCTAAGGCGTTAGACGCAGCTCTGATGCAGATAGAAAAACAGTTTGGTAAAGGTGCAGTCATGCGTCTTGGCGAACAGACCGGTATGGTCGTTGATGTTGTTCCGACCGGCGCGCTGACTCTTGATATTGCTCTTGGTGTCGGAGGACTTCCGAAGGGAAGAATCATCGAGATCTATGGACCTGAATCTTCCGGTAAAACAACTGTTGCACTCCATGTTGTTGCCGAGTCACAGAAGCAGGGTGGAACTGCTGCATTTATCGATGCTGAGCATGCGCTTGATCCTGTATATGCCGCGAAGATCGGCGTGAATATAGATGAGCTGATCGTATCCCAGCCGGATACCGGTGAGCAGGCATTAGAGATCACTGAGGCACTTGTCCGTTCCGGTGCTGTGGATGTTGTTGTAATTGACTCCGTTGCCGCTTTGGTTCCGAAGGCGGAGATCGATGGTGAGATGGGTGATTCCCATGTTGGTCTTCAGGCTCGTCTTATGTCTCAGGCGCTCCGAAAACTTGCCGGTATTATCAGCAAATCCAGTACTGTATGTATTTTCATCAACCAGCTTCGTGAGAAAGTCGGTGTCATGTTCGGAAACCCGGAGACAACACCTGGCGGCCGTGCGCTGAAGTTCTATTCCTCCGTCCGTCTCGATGTTCGCCGTGTCGAGTCCCTCAGAAATGGCGGTGAAGTGATCGGTAACCATACACGTGTTAAGGTCGTTAAGAATAAGGTTGCTCCGCCGTTCCGCGAAGCGGAATTCGATATCATGTACGGTGAGGGTATTTCCAGAGAAGGATGCATCATCGACCTTGCAGTTGATAAGGATATTATGGAGAAGAGCGGTTCCTGGTTCGCGTATAACGGACAGAAGATCGGTCAGGGTAAAGATAATGCAAAAACGTATCTTAAAGAGCATCCGGAAGTCCGTGATGAGATCGAAGAGAAGATCAGAGCTCTGCTTGCAGGTAAAGAGGTTGCAGAAGACGCTCAGGCGGCAGACTCTGCTGACGAAGATGAGGAAGAGTTCCTCGGTATCGATATCTGATCGTTATGATGCAGGATTTACAATATAGTGAAGCAAGAAATAAGGCGATCGCCCATATTGGCATCGCCGTTTCTTCTTCGGGGAAGATCCGTGAATTCTTATCTGATAAGGGCTATGATGCGGATGTGATCGAAGAAGTGATCGCACAGCTGATCGAAGATAAGTATATCGATGATATGAGATATGCTCTTAAGGTCCTGCGAAGCAGATCCGGACGGAACAGTGAAGGCAGAGCGAAACTGCGTGCCCGTCTGGAAGCATCCGGGATCCCTGATGCTACTATTCATGAAGTTCTTTCCCGTGATGAGTATGCGGATGAAAATACCATTATGGAAGTAATTTCCGACCGTTTCCCGCCGGAGAGCTTTTCTTCCGATCCGAAAGCTGCTAAGAAAGAATTAGTAAAAGCAGTAAGATACCTTGAAAGCAGGGGATATTCTTCCTCACTTGCCCTGGCATCTTTCCGAAAAATCGTGGATGATGTAGAATAACCTTTAGTTTATAAGATCGGACTGGTAGGTATGAATATCAAACACAAGGTTTCCATGATCACTCTCGGATGCTCCAAGAACTTAGTTGACGCGGAGTGTATGACTTCCATCCTGAAAAATGATGGGTATGAAATGGTGGATGATCTTTCCCAGGCGGAAGCAGTGATCATCAATACATGTGGTTTTATTGAAAGCGCGAAGAAAGAAGCGATCGACACGATCCTGGATGTCGCCCGTCTTAAAGGTCCGCGAAAGAAACTGAAATACATCATTGCCGCCGGCTGTCTTGCACAGAGATATCCGGATGAGATCCGAAAAAGCCTGCCGGAAGTAGATGCTGTCATGGGAACTTCCCATTATCAGGATGTTTCTGAAGTACTGGATAAGCTGTTCCAAAAAGATGATTTTGAATGGAAAGATTATATCGGAAAACCCGGTAGCCTTAAACATATGCGCGTGGATCGTGAAGTTTCCACAAAATCGTACGCCTGGCTGAAGATCGCTGAAGGATGCTCCAATGGCTGTGCATTTTGTGCGATCCCGAGAATTCGCGGCAAGTATGTCTCCCGTCCGATGGAGGATATTCTTGAGGAAGCGAAGATCCTCGTGTCTCACGGCTATTCCGAGATTATTCTTGCTGCGCAGGACACAACAGGATATGGAAAAGATCTTTACGGGAAACGCTGCCTGCCGGAACTTCTTAATAAACTAAGCAAAATCAAAGGGATCGGGTCCATCCGTATTATGTATGCATATATCGATGGTATTGATGATGCCCTGATCTCTGAAATGGCTTCCAATCCGAAAGTCTATCACTATCTGGATATTCCGGTGCAGCATGGAGATGATGAAGTCTTAAAGAAGATGAGAAGAAAAGATACCGTTGCGTCTATCACAAAGACACTGAATAAGCTCCGTACGGCGATGCCGGATATCGTGATCCGTTCCACAGTGATGGTGGGATTCCCGGGAGAGAAGAAGGAAAACTTCGAAAACCTTCTTAAGAACCTGAAGATCTGGCGTTTCCAGTGCCTCGGCTGCTTCATATACTCGCCGGAAGAGAATACGCTCGGGTATAACATGCATCCCCGTGTCCGCAAAGATGTCTCCCAGCGCAGATATGAAAGAGTGATGGAACTACAGCAGCAGATCTCGCTGTCTTATAACGAAGCGCGAGTAGGTAAAATCGTTAAAGTGACTATTGATTCTGCTTCTCAAGATGGTATATTCTACTTGGGGCGTTCCTACGGAGAAGCACCTGAAGTAGATCCGCTGATTTATGTGGCTTCGACGAACCGGCCGCTGGAAAGCGGGGACAAAGTATCGGTGAAGATACTGGAATGTACGCCTTATGATCTGACAGGAGTTACTGAAGATGAATCTGCCCAATAAATTATCACTTGCAAGGATCATCCTTGTTCCGTTTATTATTCTGTTTATGCTTCCGATCCATATCGGTTCTTTTGCGCCGGAAGGCTGGAACAGCTTTATCTGCGAAAATGGAATGATCGTTGCTGCTATTCTTTTTGTTATAGCCTCGTTTACCGATCTTCTCGACGGAAAGATCGCCAGAAAGTATAACTTGATCACGAATCTTGGCAAATTTCTGGATTCCCTTGCCGATAAGATGCTAGTCATCTCCGTTTTAATTGCTTTTGTAGATCTTAACCGTATTTCATCTGTATGGGTATGCATCATCGTGCTTCGTGAATTTGCCGTTACGGGTATGCGTATGCTTGCAAGTTCGAAGGGCGTAGTTATGGCCGCGAAGATGATCGGAAAGATCAAGACGGTCACTCAGATGATCGCGATCTCGTATCTGATGTTTGAGACGATCCTTATTAAGATCTTCCATGCGGCAAACGATTCATGGACACTCTGCGATATCACGGATAACGTACAGCTGGTGGGAAATATCCTGCTTATCATCTGCGTCATTATGACCATTATTTCGGGTATGGATTATATCTTAAAAAATCTGGAGTATTTCAAAGAAGATAAATAATGGTTTGATTTTCAAAATATTTACGTTTTTTATGTGTTTTATGTATTGACAATTCATTACTCTTCGGATAAAAACATATATGAAGATTGCGTATGACGTTTTGACAGGAGGATTTTAATATGTCATCTGATAATGTATTTGAAAGCGTAAAGTCTATTCTTGTAGATCAGCTCAATATTTCCGAAGATAGCGTACAGATGGATTCCCTTTTCGTTGATGATCTGAATGCAGATTCTCTCGATATGGTAGAACTCGTTATGGCTATGGAGCAGGAATTCAACATTTCTATTCCGGACGAGGAAGCTGAGCGCATCAAGACTGTTGGTGATGCAGTAGAGTTCATCAAGAGCAAGATGTAATCGATCTTACTTGTAAAAGCAAAGGGGACTGTTTCATTTTATGAGACAGTCCTTTCTTATTTTGTTATACTGTTATCATTAATCGGGTGGGGAAACGGTATGGAAAGAAAGTATTTACCTGAACATGAATGTCTGGAAAAGAAGATCTCTTATTCCTTTAAGGATAAAGAGTTCCTCCTTCTGGCGCTTACCCACTCCACCTATGCGTATGAACACAGGAAAACCGGCATAGTTTCCAATCAGCGCCTGGAGTTCCTAGGTGATGCGATCCTCGACTTTATCGTCGGCGAAGAGATGTATAAACAGAAATCC
>ONFC01000021.1 GCA_900317035.1 uncultured Eubacteriales bacterium | reverse complement strand
ATGGAGGTATTGCGTCAGGGAGGTATTTCTTCGGTAAGCTTCCGTCAGACAAGGAGTTCGCTTCTGAATATGCTGGCGGAATTAGAAAAACTGAATTCTGAGGAACAGACAGTGCTCCCGTTCTATCTTGCCGGCAACATGATGCCTTTCCTTCCGTCTGCGATGTTTAACCATGAATACCTTTCTGCCTCAAATGCTGAAGATAGGCTTGAACAGGCCTATCGTGATTCTATGTCTTATGTCGAATCTATCATCCGTTCGGGGTATTCTTATGAAAGCCTTAATGATGAGCAGATCAGTACACTTTTTACCGGCGTTTCTCCAATTCTTTCCAGAAAACTCGGAGTATGGTCCGGAACGACGGATGAACTGGTGATCTATGACAATTACATGCCGCATACTCTTTGTATGATGCAGTTTCCGGGACTTCGTGAGGATGAGTACTCATCACCGCTTTTGATCAGTTATCCTCTTGTAGTTTCATCTACCTGCACTCATCCTAAAGAAGCGGCTGATTTTGCATGCTTTATTGCATTTGATGAGGATGCACTGCTCCTTACATCAAGACTTCAGCCCAGACAGGGGTATCTCCCGTCTGTATCATCTCCTTCCGTATGGAAAAGCTATGTTAGCGGGCAAAAATACGGGGATTATCTGGAGCAGTACCAGCCTCTGATGACGAAAGCTATTATGATCCCGGCAGTATCACGTAGTGCTGCTTATGCGAAAGATATTGAGTATATTACAGAACACATAGAGAAGTTGAATTTGAAAAAGCCAGATCAGGATACAGGCGAAGATACATAGATGTGAGGAGCTAGTGATGGCGGACATTCGATTATCGCCAATACGAATACTGGATTCAGCAAAGATCCGGGAAAAGAGGATACTCGATCCCGTTACGGATGATGTGCCTTCTTTTATCCGGGCTGCTCTCGCGGATACGAACCGGAAGTACTTCACGGCTTCCAAGATCACGAATGAAAATGAACTGCTTTTCGGGGTTTTGGGCCTGGAGAATTATTCCTCCAGAAACAGAAGCGCCGGTGCGGTAATGTACTTCCTTAATGATCCTTCACCGGATGAGCCTTTTCAGGTATCGGACGAAGACAGAAGATCAGCTTTCGACAGCCTTTTGCGCTATGCGTTTTTTGATCTGCAGATCCATCGTATATCGATGCTTATTCCGGTTACGGACACTTTCTCTGAAAAAATACTGATTTCCTGTCATATGCAGCAGGATGCAGTGCTTGATGAGGCACTATATATCGGCGATGCGTACTGTGATGCTGCGCTGTTTTCACTTCTTGACTCGGATTATCCGGACTATTCTGTCGGCTTTGTGCCGTTCCGAAAAGGCGTGGTTGCGATCCGTGGAGATAATGAAGTGATCGAGATGACCAGGTTCTTCTCATATGGAAAGCAGGTGGAGGGCAATCTGGAGAGAAATGTGGCGATCCGTACAGGAATTGCCGATAGCTCAGGTGTCCTGAAAGAAGAAGGTTCGCCAGAATATAAGGACCTTCTCGATATGGAGTTCCCGAAAGAAGTCATGCGATGCATGAAAGAACTGAACGAATACTTCATGAAGCGCAGAACAGAGTTTACTATTCATGCGAAACCGCTGCATGGCAGTGATTTTCAGAAGAAAGTCTGGGATAAAGTCAGTACTATTCCTTATGGGGTGACCTGCAGCTACGAGGATATCGCCCTGGATCTAACCGGCGGGGATAAAGTGTCTGCGAGAAATCTAACACGTGCTGTCGGTGCTGCCTGTGGTGACAATCCGCTTCCAATACTTGTTCCATGTCACCGTATTATTGGTAAGGATGGCCGTCTTGTCGGCTTTTCCGGTGGACTTGAGATCAAGGAATTCCTTCTCAATCACGAGATGTTTGGTATACACCTGGCATAACCGTTATTCAAAGGAGAAAAATACATGAAAATAGAAATGCCGCCTTCCACTATGCTCAATCCTGTTCCGGTAGTTATGGTGTCCTGTGCAGGAAAAGAACCGGAGAAGATTGATAAGAAACCGAATATCATTACCTGTGCATGGGCGGGTACCGTGAATTCCGAACCGCCGATGGTTTCGGTTTCTATCCGTAAATCCCGTCATTCCCATGATCTGATCTGCGAGACGCAGGAGTTTGTCATCAATCTGGTCACAGAAGATCTTGCAAAGGCCTGTGACTACTGCGGAGTACGATCAGGAGCAAATGAGGATAAGTTTGAAAAAATGGAACTTCATGCTGTTCCTGCCCCCAAACTGAGCTATGCTCCGATGATCGAAGAAGCGCCGCTATCGATCTCGTGTAAGCTCAAGGATATCCTTGAACTTGGCTCTCACGATATGTTCCTGGCGGAAGTTGTCGGTGTGTCTATTGATGAACGCCTTCTGAACAGTAAAGGAAAAATATGCCTGGAAAAGGCGCATCTAGTGACATATTGCCATGGCGATTATTATTCTATCGGTAGGATGCTCGGGTTTTTCGGATACTCTGTAGCATCTAAAGAAGCATTAAAAAGAAGGATGCCCCCGAAAAAGACTAAGAAGAGTAACAAAAAATAAATAGTAAATAGTTTTATTAAGTTGACAATCGAAGTAATTATTCATTAAAATTATATGGGTTCGAATCATCGAACGTATTTTTGAATCTTGAAAACTAAATATTGGAGGTGAGTACCATAGAACTTTGGTTAGCAATTCTATTGATTGTAATTGCTTTCGTTATCGGTGCTCTCATCAGTGTAGGTTTTTCCGTATTATATTACCGCAAGGGTATGTCCGCAAAACAGCAGAAGCTGGAAGCAGATGTGGCTAAAGCAGAAGAAGATGCAGAAAGAGTGATTGGTGAGGCGCAGAAAAATGCAGAAAGCAGAAAGAGGGAACTTCTTTTACAGGCGAAAGAGGAGATAACTAACGCAAAACTCGATCTCGAGAAAGACGTTAGAGAGAGAAAATCCGAAATTGCCAGAGAAAGAAACCGTCTCGAGCAAAAGGAGGAATCCTTAAACCGTAAGATCGAAGCGATGGAACAGAAGGAAAGTGCTCTTGAATCCCGAGTCAGCGATGTAATGGCTATGGAAGAAAAGGCAAAAGAACTGGAACGTCAGAAAGTGATCGAACTGGAGAAGGTTTCCGGATTATCTGTAAGTGATGCTCGAAATCTTGTTCTTGATGCTGCTCAGCGTGAATACAGCCATGATATGGCAGTGATGCTCAAGCAGATGGAGGAACAGGCAAAGGCTGAAGCGGACAAGAAGTCCCGTGAGATCGTCGTAAATGCGATCCAGCGCTATGCTTCAGACTATGTGTCCGAAGTGACCGTTTCGGTCGTGTCCCTGCCGAATGATGAGATGAAGGGACGTATTATTGGTCGTGAGGGAAGAAATATCCGTGCGATCGAGACCAGCACAGGTGTTGATATTATTATCGACGATACTCCTGAAGCTGTTATTCTATCGAGTTTTGACCCAATCCGGCGTGAGATCGCCCGATTGACAATTGAAAGATTGATTTTGGATGGCCGTATCCATCCTGCGAGAATCGAAGAGATGTCTCACAAAGCCCGTAAAGAAGTCAACCAGACGATCAAGCAAGAGGGTGAAAGAGCCGCTTTTGATACAGGAATCGTCGGACTGAATCCGGAGATCATCAAATATCTCGGACGTTTGCGTTATCGTACAAGTTACGGGCAGAATGTGTTGCAGCATTCAATTGAAGTCGCCTGGCTTGCCAGCATGATGGCGGCTGAATTAGGTCTGGATGAGATGCTTGCTCGCAGAGCAGGCTTGTTGCATGATATCGGAAAGGCTGCTGACTTTGAACTTGAGGGTTCTCATATTGAGTTAGGTGCAGATATTGCCCGCCGTTATAAAGAAAACGATACGGTAATAAATGCGATCATGTCCCACCACGGTGACGTCGAGCCTACAACAGAGATCGCTGTCCTGGTTGCAGCAGCGGATGCGATTTCTGCGGCAAGACCGGGTGCCCGTCGTGAGAACATGGAAACTTATGTTAAGAGAATCCAGAAGCTCGAAGAAATCGCTACCAGTTTTGATGGTGTCGAGAAAGCCTTTGCGATCCAGGCAGGTCGTGAAGTACGTGTTATCGTTAGCCCGGATAAGGTTTCCGATGACGACATGATCTTAAGAGCCCGTGATATCTGTAAGAGAATCGAGGAAGAACTCGATTATCCGGGACAGATCAAGGTCAATATAATCCGTGAAACACGTGCCTCGGATGTAGCAAAGTAAACCGAAACAAAAAAAGAGTCTATTTCATTACGGAATAGGCTCTTTTTTATGGTAAAATGAGGGATAGTATTTAGAATAGAGGAGTAGAATTTGCGGGTACTATTTGTCGGTGATGTGGTTGCCCATCCGGGGAAACGCATTTTGAAGAATAAGCTTAGATCATATCTGGATGAACATCAGGTAGATGTTTGTGTAGTAAATGCTGAAAATGTTGCGGCAGGTCTTGGTATAAATTATGCATCGGCGAAAGAGATCTTTTCTTTCGGCGCGGATTGCATCACACTTGGGAATCATGCTTTTTCCTGCCCCGGCTATATGCAGTTTGCGGACTCTGAGAAGAAGGTCATCCGTCCCGGCAATGTCAGTTCATCCTGGCCCGGATATCCGGAATACCTCATCGACCTTGGTGAAAAAGGCCGGCTTCTTATTGTTCCGGTAATGGGACAGGTCTTTGTTACTCCTCTTGCGGATTCGCCATTTGAATATTTTAAAGCAAATATTGACCGGTGGAAGTCGGAGTATAAACCTACAAATATCCTTGTTGACTTTCATGCGGAGACGACCAGTGAGAAGGGAGCCATGGGCGTTTACTGTGACGGACGTGTATCTCTCGTCCTTGGCACACATACACATGTGCAGACTGCGGATGAGATGATCCTTCCGTGCGGAACCGGCTACATCAGCGATGTCGGAATGACCGGTACGTTAAACGGCATTCTTGGTATGGATGCGGATGCTTCGATCCGCCGTCTTGCTGATAAGCTTCCGGCCAGATATCAGCCTGCCGAGGGACCGGCTGTCATGCACGCTGTTCTTGCCGATCTGGATATTAAAAACGGAAAATGCCTGAAAATAGAAAGGGTTAAGGTATATGAATAGAGAACTACGAAAGCCGACTTGGATGACATATGTTGTTTTTTCTGAAATATTTGTCGTTCTTGTTTTTATTGATCAGTTTACCAAGGATATTATCGTAAAGTCCCTTGCGCTATCGCAGGTCGACCCGATCATCAAAAACTTCCTCTCCCTGATGTACGTAAGAAATACCGGAAGTGCTTTTAGCATGTTCTCTAATAAATCATGGGGCGTGACGATGCTGTCGGTGATCTCCGCGCTGGCTCTGATACTGCTGCTTTTCCTGGCTTTTTTCGTCCTTGTCCGCTTTAGAAGCAGACGGCTCTCGATCGTTCTGATCTTCCTTTCGGCAGGAACACTTGGTAATCTTATCGACCGTATCCGTCTGAAGTACGTTATCGACTTTATCCGTTTTGACTTTGGGTCTTATACATTTCCGATTTTTAATGTTGCCGATATTTACGTCACATTGTCCTGTATAGCGTTAGCAGTGATGCTGATCTTTAACGAGAAGTTTATTCCCGAGATCCCGTTTTCTTCGAAAAAAGACGAAGAGAAAGAAGAATCCGGAAATCTTTTCCCGAAAGAAGATAATGAAGCGGATCTCCGCTCCCGAGAGGATAAGTAATGATCGAATCATTTATTGTCGAAAACTACTCAGGAAGAGTTGATGCATATATCCCCAAGGCATGTCCTGATCTTACCAGATCTCGTGCGGCGCAGCTTATCGCGGATGGTGCGGTGCTGATCGACGGTAAACCGGTCAAAGCTTCATTTAAGGTGCAGGGAGGAGAGAAGATCGATATTGATTTTCCGCCTCCGGTCGATACTGATGCAAAACCGGAAGATATCCCGCTGGATATTGTATATGAAGATGATGATCTGATCATCATCAATAAGCCGCAGGGGATGGTCGTCCATCCGGCTCCGGGTCATTATTCCGGGACGCTCGTAAATGCGCTGCTTTTCCACTGTGCCGGTAAGCTTTCTGACATCAACGGTGTTATCAGACCTGGTATTGTTCACCGTATCGATATGGACACATCCGGACTGATGGTTGCCGTGAAGAATAACGAGACGCATCTTGCCATGGCAGAGATGATCGCTCAGCATGAAGTGGTCAGAGAATACCGTGCCTGCGTATATGGCATTGTTGATTCGGATAAGGGAACGATCCATGCGCCGATCGGAAGAGCACTGAATGATAGAAGAAAAATGACGGTGTGCGAAGGCGGGAAAGACTCGATCACACACTTTGAAGTCCTGGAACGTTTCCGTAAGGGAACGGATCTTCTTTGCCGCCTGGAAACGGGACGAACGCATCAGATCCGTGCGCATATGACTTATATCGGACATCCTTGTATCGGAGATCCGCTTTATGCTCCGAAACGTGAAAAGTATAATCTATCCGGACAGGCGCTTCACAGTACTTCGATCCGTTTTATCCACCCACGTACAGAAGAACTGATGAGTTTTCAGGCAGACGTTCCGGAGTATTATAAGACACTGCTGGATTTGCTGAGAAATGATGTGTAAAGGAGGACCGGATTTGAACGAAGAATTGGTTATGCATGTAGATCACCTGTTTGAGATTGCCTCCAACAATTGTGCCTGGCTGAAAGTAGTCGCCGAGATGTTCGGATGTGATGTAATTGCGCTGGATACGGGCATCTCCATCAAGGGTAGCGACGACGTTATCCATAAAGCGGAAGATGTTCTTAAATCGATGGACAGTATACTCGCGAAGAAAGAACAGCTGGATCTTCTGTCTGTCCGGTATTTGTGTCTTCTTGAGAAGGAAAACCGCCTTTCTGAATTTATGGCGGACGAAGATCCTGTTATTCTGACGACTCCTGCTGGACGGTCTGTCCGCGCGAAGACGCTGGGGCAGCGTGTTTATGTGGATGCTATGTCGAAAAATGATGTGGTCATCTGTAAAGGTCCTGCCGGTTCCGGTAAGACATTCCTCGGGGTGGCGATGGCTGTTCTTGCACTTCGTGAACGTTCCGTGTCCCGCATTATTCTGACCCGTCCGGCAGTAGAAGCCGGAGAAAAGCTCGGATATCTTCCCGGAGATATCGAAGAGAAGGTCGATCCTTATATGAGACCTATCTACGATGCTCTTTTGGAACTAATGGGAAGAGAAGCTTTTGAGAGGAATCTGGAACGCGGTATTATCGAAGTTTCACCGCTGGCATATATGCGCGGTCGAAATCTCGATGATTCATTTATTCTTCTTGATGAGGCGCAGAATACGACGATCGAGCAGATGATGATGTTCCTGACCCGTATGGGTATGAATTCCCGCGTCTGTGTTTGCGGTGATACGACACAGATCGACCTGCCTTCCGGTTATCCGAACGGCCTGGACGATGCAATGCGTGTTCTTCGTGATATCTCCGGTATTTCTACAGTTTCATTACAGGAGACGGATATTGTCAGAAATCCATTGGTACAAAAGATCATAATGGCTTATAATGCAAGGGAAAGGAGAAGATCCTGACCATGCGCAGTTCGAAGAAGAACCAGAAACTGTTTAAAGTTATCCGAATCGTTGCCATCGTGCTTCTTGCCGTGCTGATGGTGGCGATCGTGTATTTTGGTTCTCTTCCGAAGCAGTATGATGTATATCAGGGACAGGTCAGCGAGTACGATATTACCGCTTCAAGAACCGTAAAGGATTCTTATGAGACGGAAAGACGTGCCAGGATCGCCAGATCTCAGGTAGCTCCTATTTATGTTATCTCTTCGGAAATCATCGATGATAACCAGGAACTGGTATATGATTTCTTCCGGTATTGTGATCAGCTCCGTAAAGCCAATATCGACGATGTCGGGGTCGTGATCCGTAACAAAGCGGAAATGGGTACTCTATTGCAAAAAGGGGTAAAAGAGACCTATGATATCGATCTTTCTGATGAAGTCGCCTATACTCTGGCCAATATTTCTTTCGTTGATTATTCATATGTCGAGTTTGAAGCAAAAGAGATCACCGGCATGATCACGATGAATACACTCGATTCCCAGTCGCTTCAGCAGGAGATCAGTAATTACGTATCCTATATTGAAGACAGCCGTACACACGATAGTCAGGAGTATATCTCGCAGAAAGATCTTGTACGTATTCTCCTTAACTATCTTCTGAAACCAAATGCCGTTTATGATGAAAAAGCAACGGAAAATGCCAGAGAAGCTGCATATAAGAACTCTATCAGCGAGCCGGTAATGATCCAGAAGGGAACACGTATCATCAGTGTGGGTGAAACGGTTACTCCTCATGTATATAGCCAGCTGAAGGATCTGAATCTCCTGCCGACGAATTCCTTTAACTATATGCTGCTTCTTGGAATCATCGTGTATATGTGCATTATTGTCGCGGCGGGCGCCTTTTATCTTTCCCGCTATGATGAGAAGGAGAACATCGATTCCAAGACATTTATCGCCCTGATGCTGGCGTTTATTATTCCTTTGATCTCCAGCAGATATCTGACATCCATTTCTCCTTTGTTCTCCACGATCATGTTTACCGCTGTGATCTTCTCGATCTATTTAGGTATTCAGGGTGGAATTACGATGAGCTGGCTGTCGCTTCTCGTTGTTCTTCCGATGTGCGGGTTTAATACCGAATTCATCTTTGTATCCGCTATATCGATTTTTGTCTGCTCGGTAGTTGCCGGACAGAGAAATCATAAGTTTAATGCAGCCACCTTGATTATTCTGTCATGTGTGGCATCGCTTGCATCCTCTCTCGGCTATAATCTTGTTACCCAGTCTTCCGCGGCAGATACATTTAATTCTGCACTGTGGAGCGTCATCAGTACAGGATGTTCTGTAGTTGCTGCGATCGGCTTCCAGCCGCTTTTCGAACTGATCTCCAATTCCGCATCTCCGATGCGCCTTCTGGATCTTGCCCAGCAGAGCCATCCGCTTCAGAAGAGGCTTTTCCTGGAAGCTCCTGGTACATCCCAGCATAGTATGATGGTTGCAAATCTTGCCGATGCTGCTGCGGAAGCGATCGGTGCAAATGCACTTCTCGCAAAAGTCGGATCGTATTATCACGACATTGGAAAGCTCGAAAGACCGGAATACTTTACCGAGAATCAGCAGGATAAAGTGAATCCGCATGATAATCTCAATATCGAGGACAGTGTAGCGATCATTACTGCTCATCCGTCCGACGGACTGAAACTCGCGAAGAAGTACCGTCTGCCGCTCGCGATCCAGAATATTATCCTCGAGCATCACGGTACGACATGTCCCGGATATTTCTATCTCAAAGCAAAGAAAGAGGCACAGGAGAAAGGACTTCCGGAGCCGGCAAAAGAGAATTTCGCGTATAAGGGAACTGTGCCATCTACCCGTGAATCCGCCATCATTATGATCGCTGACTCCTGTGAGGCTGCTGTCCGTTCCCGTGGAGTACATGAAGTTGAAGAGGCGGAAGTGCTTTTCCGTCAGATTGTTAAGCAGAAGATCGACGAGGACCAGCTGGTACACTCCGGTCTGTCTTTTGATGATATAGAGAAGATGATTCGGGCGTTTATTCAGGTTTATGCCGGCTTCTTCCATGAAAGGGTGAAATATCCGGAATGATGATTAATATTGAGAATAAGACGCGTTCTTTTCAAAAAGACGATGTAAAAGAGTTTTCTACTTATTTGGAAAAAGCACTGGAACTTCTGATCTCTAAGGAGTATATCGATACTGCGCTCTCTGATTCTGATGCGGAGATCTCTGTGGATGTACGTCTGGTGGGTGAGGATGCGATCCGGAAACTGAATGCCGAATACCGCGAAAAAGACCGTGTGACGGATGTTCTGTCTTTTCCGATCCTCGATATGACGGACGGAAAACTCTCTGACAAACTGATGCCGTATGATTTTTCTTATGTTGAGGAGAAAAAGATCCTGCCGATCGGAGATGTGGTGATCTGCCCGGAAAAGGCGAAAAAACAGGCAGAAGAATATGGCCATTCCATGTTAAGAGAGATGGTTTTCCTGGCGGTTCACTCTTTCCTTCATCTTCTCGGATTCGATCATGAAAACGGAAGAGATGAAGATATTATGTTTAGTAAACAGGACGAGATTATGAATGAGATCGGGCTTCCGAGAGCTTCGGACACGCTTCCTGTTTCGGAAGATGAGCACCCGGTAGGCGAGATGCTTGCGCACTGCGGTTACTGTGCGCTTGTCGGACGTCCGAATGTCGGTAAATCCACGCTTCTGAATACGATCTCCGGTATGAAACTTGCCATCGTTTCGCACAAACCGCAGACCACGAGAAATAACATCCAGGCGATCTACAACCGCGATGATGCCCAGGTGATCTTCGTAGATACACCTGGTATTCATAAACCGCAGTCAAAACTGTCCGAGTTTATGGTGGATTCTTCTTTCCGCGCAGCGAAAGGTGCGGATGTCGTCGTTCTTATGGCTGACGGCAGATTTGAGAAGCCGGCATCTGTTGAGATCCGTGCGGCAGAGATGGCGAAAAAACTGAAAAAACCGATGATCCTGGCGGTGAATAAAGCAGATGCAGTCTCAAAGGAATCCCTTCTCCCGCTGATCTTAAACTACTCGAAGATCGCGGAGTTTTCCGATATTGTTCCAATCTCTGCGCTGAAAGACGATGGCGTGGATGAGCTGATGAACGCGATCATCCGGCTCCTGCCCTCGCAGCCGAGATATTTCCCGATCGAAGAAGTGACGGACCAGTCGGAAAGAGAGATCTCTTCCGAGTTAATCCGCGAGCAGATCCTGCATTATACGAATGAAGAGATCCCTCATGGAACAGCTGTTGAGATCGATTCTTTTGAAGAAGTATTAAAAGATGATGCAGTAGATAGCTATGATAGAAGCCTGATCCGTATCCATGCGTCGATCATCTGTGAGAAAGATTCCCATAAGAGTATTCTTCTCGGAAAGAACGGTCAGATGATCAAGCGGATCGGAACGG
Source organism: uncultured Eubacteriales bacterium (assembly GCA_900317035.1). Lineage (GTDB taxonomy): Bacteria > Bacillota > Clostridia > Saccharofermentanales > Saccharofermentanaceae > Scatonaster. Next base: position 33,535 of record ONFC01000021.1, on the reverse strand, counting down.
CAGCCCGTGAGAATATCGAGAAAATGACGGAATGTAAGGTATTTCTCGATCTTCATGTGAAAGTTAGAAAAGATTGGAAGAATCGTCAGGTATTCCTCGACGAGTTTGGCTATAAGAAGAAGGATGATTGAGAATGGGAGCGAGTTTTTCCATACGCGGGATCGTGATCGCTTCCAGACCGCATCGTAATCAGGATGCTATTATCACGATCTTTACGCCTCAGCAGGGATTGATCTCCGTGATGGTACCGGGTGCCAAGAAGCATTCGTCCAGGCTGGCACCTCTTGCCACACCGCCGCTTCTTGCAGACTTTATGCTAAGTGAGAGCAAAGGGTTCTATTATCTCAAAGAAGGTGAGACAGTTGAGAGTTTCCGTGGCCTTTACGATTCCTTTGAAGCACTTACCTGTGCCTCGCATATCCTGGAAATCGTAAAGGATACAGCGGTAGATCCTGAATCATCACAGTCACTGTTTCCACTTCTGGTATATGTCTTATATGATCTTTCCAAGCATCCGGATAAATACCGACAGATCGTTGCCGCCTTTGAGTGGAGGGTGATGGATGCACTGGGATTTGGATTTGATCTTAGTGAATGTGACTGTGGAAATCCGGATAAGATGCCGACACGGGCATTTTCTTTCAGTAAATGCCGCCTGTACTGTTCGGCGATCGGATGTGTAGCGAAGGCGAAGGACTACCAGTTTATCTCGCTCGGATGTGTCGAGGCACTAAGATATATAAGAGAAGCACCTCTGGAGCGGTTAAGTGCTTTTCGCGCGGAAAAGTACGTGCTCGATGATCTCTGCGCGGTCACACACCGCTATTTATGTGACCGTCTCGAAAAGAACTATGACAAGATGGATATCCTGGATACACTTCCTCCGATGAAGGACTAAAGATCATCCCAGAAGATCTCGGCTTCGTCGGATAGGTATTCGGTCGCTTTCCAGTGTTCCGGCCATAACACCCTATAATCCTCGCGTGCGTATCTCTCATCCATCAGAACGATAAAGCCTTTATCGTTTTCGTCACGTATTACGCGGCCTGCCGCCTGAAGGACTTTCTCCCAGCCGGGGAATTTATATGCAAATGAGAAGCCGTCTCCGAATTTGTTCTGGAAGTACTGGCTTAGGATCTCGCGTTCCTTACTGATCTGTGGAAGCCCCACACCGACGATAAATGCGCCCTTCAAACGGTCTCCGACCAGGTCGATCCCTTCGCCGAAATGACCTCCCAGAACGGCAAGACCGAGTAGAGTCTTGTCGCCATGGCGGTTAAACCGGTCAAGATAGTGCTTCTTATCTTCGGTACCCATGCCCTGGGTCTGGATCATGAGTTCGATATCCGGATCCTGCTGCGTTGCCTTTGACAGGCGGGAATAGATCATCTCCATATAGGCAAATGACGGGAAGAAGACCATGAAATTCTCCTTGTGCCCGGAGATCATACGAAGAATCGTCCTTGCGATCATGTCACAGGTGAAATTCCGCTCCTGATAGGTAGTCTTAATATCCTTAAGGATAAGGACCTGAAGATTCTCCGGCGGAAAAGGACTCGGGAGCTGGATCATCCTCGAAAAAGTCGTTTCTTTGCCGACGATCATGCTTTTATAGTACTGTGCAGGGGACATAGTTGCAGAGAAGAAAACCGCATTGTGATTATCCTTCAGAATAGAGGCCAGTTTATCAGAGGCGTCCAGACAATCCAGCGTGATCGATATATCGTACTGACCGTTGCTGCAGGCACCGGAGCGTGTCACTTCGATAATATAGGCATTGTCGAAGTAAAGCTCGATAATAGTCAGAAAGAACCTTGCTTCAAAGTAGAACTCGGAAAGGATCCTGCGTTTTTCACGGTCTTCCAGATCTGCGAGGATGTTGGCAATATGAAAGCACAGAGCCCAAAGAAGCTGATAGAGATTCTTCGGAACGGTTCTGGTTGCGCGGAAATCCTCTCCGATAACGACTTCGCTTTCCTTGATAGAGGGTTCCGCCATGTTCAGTCCTGCAGAATCCTTCTCAAATGCATAGTCAAGGAGCGTGAAGTAATCAACGAGCTGATGACTGTATTTCTCGGTTTTCTGAGAAATAGTCGATAAGACCGGAAGTGCAGTCAGTAATGTGCTTCTGGAGAGTGTCGCACTGAACATGTCACGAGAACGTGATATCATATTGTGCGCCTCATCGACCAGAATGGTGTGACAGAATTCGTTGACGGCAAAATACCGCTGCAGGCGGATCCTCGGATGGAAGATATGATTATAGTCGCAGATGATGACATCGGAGAAATTCGACGCGTCTAACTGCAGTTCATGGGCACAGATACGGTGCTTTTCAGCGACACGCCTTATATCTTCAGGATAGATGGCATCAAGTCCGTGAAGCTCTTCAAGAGCGGCATTCAGGCGGGAATAGTATCCATCTGCAAAAGGACAGAAGCGGCTGTCACAGAACTCTTCTTTCGCTGTGCACATCTGTTCTTTCGGGGCAAGCTGTATCGATTTGATGACTAGTCCCTGATTTCTCATGTCGATCAGTGCTTTGTCGGCAACTTCGCGGGTGGCAAGCTTGGCTGTGGCATAGAAGATCTTACCGCCTTCGGCGTTGGGGAGCCACTTTATGGATGGATACAGGGTACTGATCGTCTTTCCGATACCGGTAGGTGCCTCTGCAATGAGCGTTTCTTTATGTTTGAGAGAAGAAAGCACGGATTTCATAAAGTCCTTCTGGCCGCTACGTACTACGGAATAAGGAAATTTCATCGCGGCAATAGACTCATTTCTGGCATTTTCGTAATTACTTATCCGAGTTGCCTCGGAAAGATAAAGTGCCATCGTGTTGTCGAAGAATTCGGAAGCTTCTTCGCGTGTGAAAACACGGCTTTTCTCGAGAAACTGATAGTTCAGGAAAGATACATAGCGGAGCGTGATCGTGATATCTTCTGCTTCCGCATGCGAAAGATAGTAAAGATAGGCATATATCTTGACCTGCGCCTCGTGTGTCGGGAGAATGAGAGATTCAACCTTTTCAGCGACACGGTTATGTGTCTTGATCTCGATGATGTTTACAGAAGAAGTGCTGCTGTCTTCGATGATACAGTCTGCACGGCCGGATATCTGAATGGTGAACAGTTCATATTCAAGAGTCGTGCCCAGGGAATACTCTGAAAAAACACCCTCTTCGCCGTATTCATTCTTTAAATCCTTAAATACACGCTGATGCATCCTGGTTCCGTCCAGCCCGGACACACCGCCATATCCGGCGCCGAGAAGAGAACCGGAGCGGTAGATGCGCTCACTGAGCGCTCTGACAGAGATTTTGTGAAGTGCTTTTTCCATATACATATTATAACAAATGCATTGCGGCCATATATTTTTAAATTATGCAATATCATAAATAAAATTATTCATAAATGCGTTGAATAGATATAAATGGAGTGCTATACTTCAAGTTGTTGATTTCAGATATGAAAGAATGAAAGGAGAAAGTTGCAAAATGGCAATTCGAATTGGTATTTATGGTTATGGTAACCTGGGTAGAGGAGTAGAGGCCAGCATCCGTCAGAATCCGGATATGGAACTTGTTGCTGTTTTTACCCGTCGTGATCCTTCTTCGCTGAAGATCCAGACGGAGTCTGCAAAAGTAATGTCGGTTAACAATGTTGCCTCCATGAAGGATGCAATCGATGTTATGATCCTCTGCGGCGGCAGCGCTACAGATCTTCCTGTTCAGGGTCCGCAGCTTGCTTCTATGTTTAATATTGTGGATAGTTTCGATACACATGCTACGATCCCGCAGCACTTTGCTGAGGTAGATGCAGCGGCTAAGGCTGCCGGCACTGTCGGTGCGATCTCCGTTGGCTGGGATCCGGGTATGTTCTCTCTGGCAAGAATTTATTCCTGCAGCATCCTTCCGGAAGGCGAGAGTTATACATTCTGGGGTAAGGGCGTCAGCCAGGGTCATTCTGATGCGATCCGCCGCGTAAAAGGCGTAAAGAACGGCAAGCAGTACACGATTCCGGTTGAAAGCGCACTGGAAGCAGTACGTTCCGGTTCCCAGCCTGAGCTGACGACCCGTCAGAAGCATACAAGAGAGTGCTTCGTTGTTCCGGAAGAAGGCGCAGATCTTAAGCAGATCGAAAATGATATCAAAACCATGCCGAACTACTTTGCTGATTATGACACAACGGTTCATTTTATCACTGAGGAAGAACTTCAGAAGAACCACAGCGGTATCCCGCATGGCGGATTCTGCTTCCGTTCCGGTGTATCCGGATTTAATAAGGAGAACAAGCACATCATCGAGTACAGCCTCAAGCTTGATTCCAACCCGGAATTTACTGCCGGTGTACTTGTTGCTTATGCCCGCGCAGTCGCACGTCTTTCCAAGGAAGGCGTAACAGGATGCAAGACGGTTCTGGATATTGCTCCTTCGTATCTGAGCCCTCTGTCTGATGAGGAACTGAGAAAGACACTGGTCTAATATAGGCCCGAAGATATTTTGTTGCACTTGGAAACTGCCTCACGAAAGTGGGGCAGTTTCTTTTTGCATAACTGATTAATGCGGATGAGAAAAAGAAAAGACCGGGAACCTGAATTCCCGGTCTGGTGCGGATAGCAGGACTTGAACCTGTATGACCTTGCGATCACTAGCACCTGAAGCTAGCGCGTCTGCCAATTCCGCCATATCCGCAAGCGCTTAAATATAATACTAAAAGATCATCAAAAATGCAAGGTCATTTTACAAAATCTTTCATTGATTTGATTCGGCCTTGAATGACAGCGCTTCTTGTAAATTGTGATACAATATTATTAATACATCATGGAGGTGAAATCATGGATATTAAAGGAAAAGTTGATGAAGTCGTAAAGAAAGTACAGTCTGATCCGGATGTTGCAAAAAACTTTGAAAAAGAGCCGGTTAAGACAGTTGAAGGCATTATCGGTGTAGATCTCCCGGATGATGTTATCAATAATGTTGTAGATGGCGTAAAGGCGAAGATCTCTGTTGATAAGGCAGGCGGAATCGTTGATAAAATCAAGGGTATGTTCTGATCGATACTTCAAACGCAGTTATTAGAAAAGGACGGTCTTTTGGCCGTCCTTTTCTAATGAGGATGAGGTAGAAAAAATTGTAATGAATCGAAGACTTAGTGAGTAAATGACAGCGATTTAAGCTGTACATCGCCGCCGCCACGGTAGGTGAGATAAAGAGATGCTTTCGGATCCGTGATCTCAGATGTAAAGGAAGCCTCATATTTCTCCCAGACGGTCATGAAACGGACCGGAATCTCTGCGAGAACCGGACCTTCAATAGAAGTCCGAACTTCAAATGTTCCGTCTCCATATCCGCGAACGTGGAGGATCAGACCTTTTGCTTTCTTAAGGTCAAAGTATTTGTATCCGATCGTTGCACCATCGGAAATCGCTGTAATATAGGCAACTTCGTGATCACCGTCACGGCCGTCCTGAATAACGCGGGCAGCTTTGTGCTGACCGACATAAGGAATCTTCGGATCATCTTTTTCGGAGAAGATGTTGCAGGCGATATAGGAAGGATACTCGCAAGTATCACGGAGAGGACCTCCATTAAGACCACAGGATGTGATCTCGACCTGCTTAATGCTGCCATCTTCGGCGAATTCGATCTTTTCTGCACAACCCTGACGGGAGTACCAGGTATTGTTCGTATGTCTGTGATAGAAGATGTACCAGTCACCATTGATCTCGACGATGCTTCCGTGGTTATTCGCGCCATAGCAGGTGTACTTATCTGCCGGTTTATACGAATCGATGCCAAGGTCGCAGTTGCTGACGATTACACCGCCGTAGGTGAATGGGCCTTCCGGAGATGTAGAAGTAGCATAGCAGAGCTCATGCATGACTTCAGACGAATATACGAAGTAGAAGATACCGTTTCTCTCACGGATGGAAGGAGCTTCAAAGAAAGCATGACCTTCAAATCCGGATCCTTCGGAATATACTTTGCCCGGAACAATGAATTCGGGGCCTTTCCTGATCGTCAGCATATCCGGTCCGATAACAGTGACCATAGCGCCGTGTCGGGAAGCATCTGTCTGACCGCAGAAGCCGGTATAAAGGAAGGTGGTGTCACCAATCGTGATCACACCCGGATCGAACTGGGGCTCATTACCCTCTTTCTTTCCGAGAAGCGTACCATCTTCGTAGTGAACATGACCGTAGAAATGGAAAGGTCCCTGCGGCTTGTCACTCTTGGCAACAGCTACCACACTCTGGTTATCAAGAACATAGAAGAGATAATAGTTTCCGTCCGGTCCCTGTGTCACATCCGGTGCATAAAGACATCCCTTGTTTTCCTGGTTATCCGGATCGTCAGTACGCTTATAGGAAACACCTTCATATCTCCAGGATCCGAGATCATTCACAGGAGCCGACCAGGATACATAGTCGCCGGGGCAGAAGAAGGAGCAGTTATAGTAATCGTGGGAACCGTAGATATAGATGCGGTCTCCGAAAACATAAGGCTCGCCATCCGGGATATACTCCCAGGACGGAAGGTATGGATTGAAAGCCTGCTTCTTCGGCGGGGCCGCAAGAGCAGCAATACTTGCACTCTCACGCGGTGCAGCTTCGATATTGCCAAGAGTTCTGTCCCTCAGCCAGTCAACAAAGAACTGGATATAGTCGGAATCCTGTACCTTCGGGATACAGCCATCGGCAGTAAAATGCATCTCATTTCTGTCGGAATCAGAGTATGCAAGCCAGTTCGGCATAGCTTCGCCTGTGATATCCTCGCCATTCGGGTTTCCGGATTTGACGAAATTCGTTATATAGTTCGTCATTTTTCTAGCGATATCATAGTGGCGGCCGACAAAAGGTCTCCAACATGCTGCCAGAGTCTCAAAGAAGAACCACAGATCCACCGAGTGGAATGTTCCAGGATCATCTTCACCGGGGATATCGACCTCGAAACTGTAGTAGAAGCATGGAGCATCTGTCTTATCCAGAGCCGCTTTTACGGAACACTCGATACCACGGACTCCTGCATACTGATTTCTGTTTTCTACTTCATATGATTCAGGGAAAGAGAGGAACTGATCTGCACGGGGTCCGAAAGTGTTTCTAGCCTGTTCTTCAAAGCTTTCCTTAGAGTCTGCATAGATGTAGCTCTTGAATTCATCAAATGTATTACCGGCAATGATCGGTACATTTGCCTGCTTTCCCTGAAGCATCAGTTTGAAAGGCTCATCCTTCAAATATACATGGTCGATACAGGGAGTGAAGAAGAACATGTTCTTCTCTCTGAATTCGGCATATTTGGAGCGGATGGTAGCAGCGTCGATCTTTCTTGCCTCTTCGATGGTTGAAACACCAAGGGACTCAAGGAATTTCTCACCCATCTTACAGGTCTCTTCGATCGGCTTTGGTGTAATGACATTATCCTGAATATAAGGGCTTTCGATAATGCCGGAATACACGATCGCCTTCTGGTACAGCCCGATGCTGGACTCGGAAGTGAGGTGGGTGAGGACGGAACCACCTCCTGCTGACTGACCGGCGATCGTGATATTCTCAGGGTTTCCGCCGAAGTTTCTGATGTTGCGGACGACCCATTTTATTCCGGCCTGTTGATCGAGATTACCAAAGTTAGCCGGTGCGTCCGGAGACTCTTTAATCAGATCCGGATGGGAAAGAAATCCCAGTGCACCGAGACGATAGTTAACGCTTACGACAATAATGCCGCGCTTGGCCATATTTTCGCCGTTGAATTCCATTTCACGAGGATACCCCCACTAGTCTTCATCCATCTCAATATCTTTATCCACGTGCCATTCACGGCAATATATATCTGTACCGACTCCGGGCTGATCTTGTACGGAGATAGGTGCAAACTTACTGCATTCACGAACTCCTTCCCAGTTCTGGCAGGGCTGGGGAGCCTTCCATCTGTTTTCGCCTACCGGCGGTGCAGCAAAGGGAATACCTTTAAAAACGGAGATCCTGGTGTTGTTGCCCTGAAATCCTCGTACGAGACCATTCTCGGTTTTAACTAATTTAAGCATTATTGCCTCCAAGGGAATACATTTATATATTTATTTCATCTTAAAAAAGTTTGCGATTTACTTCAACATGATAAAGTCTAGTTCTCGCCCCCTAAAATTTCATAACTATAGAAAGCTGTGTTGATTTTTCCTTTTCCGTCTTGTAATTTTATCTTATGTATTCAAGTGCTTTTTGCATGTAAGAGAGGTAGATTCCTTTCCCGCAAGAAGCGTAGGAGGTTTTATGTTTAAGCTTATTGTTGATCCTCAAAAAGAACTCGGACATATCAATCCCGAACTTCAGGGACATTTTTCCGAACATCTCGGCCGCTGTATCTATGGCGGTGTTTTTGTCGGAGAGGACTCGACCATTCCGAATATCAACGGGATCCGGAATGATGTGGTTTCCGCGCTGAAAGATATCTCTATTCCTGTTCTTCGCTGGCCGGGCGGATGCTTCGCTGACGAGTATCACTGGAAGGATGGTATCGGAGATAAATCCAAGAGAAAAAAGATGATCAATACCAACTGGGGCGGTGTCGTAGAGGATAACAGCTTCGGAACACACGAGTATATGGAGCTTTGCCGTCAGCTGGGCTGCAAGACTTATATTAACGGTAATGTCGGATCCGGAACTGTCCAGGAGATGAGCGAATGGGTCGAGTATATGACTTTTGACGGTGTTTCTCCTATGGCAGAACTTCGTAAGGCCAATGGTCATGAGGGTCCATGGACAGTAGATTATTTCGGTATTGGTAATGAAAACTGGGGATGCGGCGGAAACATGGTTCCGGAGTATTATGCGAACCTTTTCCGTCAGTATCAATCTTATGTTAAACAGTATGATCCGAATAAGAAGATCAATAAGATCGCATGTGGTCCGAATGCACAGGATTATGAATGGACAGAGACGGTACTGAACCAGTGCCATAAGCTTTCCGGTTCCTGGAATAATTCGCATGGCTTCATGGATGGTATTTCGCTGCATTATTACACCCTGCCTTATGACTGGGCAAAGAAAGGCGCGGCAACCGGGTTTAACGATAAAGAGTGGTACATGACACTTAGTAAGACGCTTTTTATGGAAGAACTGGTAACGAAGCATTCTGCCATCATCGACCGTTATGATCCGGACCATAATATTGCTCTGATCGTAGATGAGTGGGGTACCTGGTATGACGTGGAAGAAGGTACGAATCCGGGATTCCTCTATCAGCAGAATACGATCCGTGATGCACTGGTGGCAGCGATCAACCTCAATATTTTCAATAAACACTGCGACCGTGTGAAAATGGCTAATATTGCTCAGATGGTGAACGTTCTTCAGGCAGTGATCCTGACAGAAGGAGATCAGATGATCAAGACACCTACATATTATGTATTCTCGATGTATAAGCATCATCAGGACGCAACCCTGATCGAAAGCTTCGTAGATAACAAGATGATCGGCCGCGAAGAAGAGTATCAGGTTCCGAATCTTCATGAGTCCTGTTCGAAGGGAAAAGACGGGGAATATCATATTACTCTTGCGAATCTTTCCATCGATGAGTCTTATGAAATCATGACTGATCTTCTGGGAAATAAAATCAAGTCCGCAAAAGCCGAGATCCTGACAGGTGAAATGGACGCGAAGAATACATTTGATGATCCTGAAAATGTCAAAGTGAAGGCATTTGATGCGCTTTCAATTAATGAAGATAAGATCTCCTTTACGATCCCGAAAAACAGCGTGATGCACATCGAGGTCGAACTTCAATGAGTGCTCCGAAACCTTGCCGCAGATGCCTTCTTTCGGAGATGGACGATGATGCGGCAAAGGAGATCGTGAAGAAGGGGATCAGCGATATCCTGGATCGGGATAAATCTGATGAAAAAGTTTACACGGAGCGGTTATCTATTTGCCGTTCTTGTGATAACTTATTAAGTGGAACGTGTCTCTCCTGTGGCTGCTATGTGGAGATACGTGCCGCTATCAATAAGGGCAGGTGCCCGGAGAAAAAATGGTGAGGTGAAAAAGATGGATGCGAAAACACTGATTGAAGAAGGAAAGAGCGTACTTGGTATCGAATTCGGTTCCACCCGTATCAAGGCTGTGCTGGTAGATACAGATGGAAATCCTATCGCTTCCGGAAGTCATGAATGGGAGAATGAACTTCTTGACGGCGTTTGGACTTATTCAGAGGAAGCGATTTGGAATGGCCTTTCCGATTGCTATTCTGATCTTAAGAAAAATGTGAAGGAACAGTATGGTGTGACTATCAAGAAGCTCGGAGCAATCGGTTTTTCCGCCATGATGCACGGATATCTGCCGTTTAATGAGAATGATACTCTGCTGGTTCCTTTCCGCACATGGAGAAATACGATCACGGCAGAAGCGGCCAGCAAGTTAACAGAAGCTTTTAACTTCAATATTCCGCAGAGATGGAGTATCGCACACCTTTATCAGGCGATTTTAAACGGTGAACCGCATGTTCCGTCTATCCGTCATTTCACAACGCTTGCCGGCTATGTTCACTTTAAGCTCTCCGGTAAAAAAGTTCTTGGCGTCGGTGATGCTTCCGGTATGTTCCCGATCGATTCGAAGACCGGAACTTATGATAAGGCTATGCTTTCAACTTTTGAGAGCTTGATCGCTGATATGAAGTATCCATGGAAACTCAAGGATATCCTTCCGGAAGTCCTCTCTGCAGGTGAGAATGCCGGAAGCCTGACGGAAGAAGGCGTTAAACTGCTTGATAAGGATGGGGATCTGCTTGCCGGTATTCCGATGTGTCCGCCGGAAGGCGATGCCGGCACGGGGATGGTTGCTACCAATTCTGTTAAAGTGGAAACAGGTAATATCTCAGCCGGTACTTCGGTATTTGCTATGATCGTACTGAAGGAGAATATGAAGAACCTTCATACAGAGATCGATATGGTCACGACACCGGCCGGTGATCCAGTTGCCATGGTTCACTGTAATAACTGTACTTCTGAAATCAATGCCTGGGTACGCATTTTCGATGAATTCGGGAAACTTATGGGTAAGGATTTTGACCGCGGAGAACTCTTTTCAAAACTCTATGGCGTTGCTCTTGATGGAGATAAAGACTGCGGTGGACTTATTTCCTACAATTATTTCTCCGGTGAGCCGGTAACAGGTTTTTCGAAGGGAAGTCCGCTTTTTGTCAGAACGGCAGAGGATTCATTCACTCTCAGCAACTTCATGAGAATGCATCTTTATTCTGCACTGGCGACACTTAAGGTCGGTCTGGATATCCTGACTGTGGAAGAAAAGGTGAAAGTCAAGAAAATGTATGGGCATGGTGGCTTCTTTAAGACACCAAAGGCCGGTCAGACGATCGCGTCCGCTGCTATCGGCTCTCCTGTAAGTGTCATGGAGACAGCAGGTGAAGGCGGCGCATGGGGTATCGCGATCCTTGCTCTATATATGGTGGAGAAGAAGGCAAAGCAGACACTTGCCACCTATCTTGAAAAAGTGATCTTCGCCGGTTCTGAAGGAATTGAACTTATGGCTTCTGCAGAAGATATTGAAGGCTTTAATACCTTCATGAAGAAGTATGTTGCCGGTCTTTCCGTTGAACAGGCTGCAGTTGTTTTTCTGTAAGGATCATCTCTGGTTATAACTCAATTTCACGGAGGCAATTATGCTTGAAGAATTAAAACAGAAAGTATTTGAAGCGAATATGCTTCTTCCCAAGTACGGGCTTGTCACAGAGTGGACTTTTCGTTATAAAACCGAGTGGTGTCCCTTATGAGACGATGAATGCTGACGATATGGTCGTCATGGACCTCGATGGTAACCGGGTCGAAGGCAAATACAAACCTTCTTCCGATACTCCGACGCACTTGATCCTGTATAAGCGTTTCCCGAACATTGGCGGTGTGGTACACACTCATTCCTCTTATGCGACATCCTGGGCTCAGAGCGGAAGAAGTATCCCATGTTATGGAACCACACATGCTGACTATTTTTATGGTGCGATCCCATGTGTCCGCTGCCTGACAAAAGATGAGATCGAGGCAGATTATGAGACGAACACAGGTATTCTCATTGCTGATTCCTTTGAGAAAGAAAACCTCGATTATGAAGCGGTTCCCGGTGTTCTCTGCAAGAATCACGGACCGTTCACGTGGGGCAAGGATGCGCATGAAGCCGTACACAACGCAGTCGTTCTTGAGGAGGTTGCAAAGATGGCTTACCGCACGGAACTTATCAATAAAGAAGTACTTCCGGCACCGTCTGAACTGCAGGATAAACATTATTTCAGAAAACATGGAAAAAATGCTTATTATGGTCAATAAAAATGCTATAATGTAATAACCAATTAAGGAGGATTTAAGACATGAACAACATTCCAGAAATTAAATTAGGTATCGTTGCTGTTTCTCGTGACTGTTTCCCGATCGCTCTCTCCGAGAAGAGAAGAGCAGCAATCAAGGCAGCTTATAAGGGTGATCTTTATGAGTGCCCGGTAACAGTTGAGAATGAGCTCGATATGCTCAAGGCAGTGGAAGATGTAAAGAAGGCAGAGTGCAATGCGCTGGTTGTTTTCCTCGGCAACTTCGGTCCTGAAACACCTGAAACCCTGATTGCGAAGAATTTTGATGGTCCTTGCATGTTCGTGGCTGCAGCAGAAGGTGACGGAGACATGGTCAATGGCCGTGGTGACGCTTACTGTGGTATGCTCAACTGCTCATACAACCTCGGTATGAGACATCTTGACGGATATATTCCTGAATATCCTGTCGGCACAGCTGAAGATATCGCTAAGATGATCGCTGATTTCGTCCCGATCGCTCGTGCAGTTATCGGTGTAAAGAACCTCAAGATCATCACATTCGGACCTCGTCCGCAGGACTTCTTCGCTTGTAACGCTCCGATCAAGGGTCTTTATGAGCTGGGCGTAGAGATCGAAGAGAACTCTGAGCTCGATCTTCTCGTTTCTTACAAGGAACATGAGAATGACCCGCGTATCCCGGATGTATGCGCTGACATGGCAAAGGAAATGGGTGAAGGCAAGTACTATCCTGAGATGAGCGCTCGTATGGCACAGTTTGAGCTCACACTTCTCGACTGGGCTGAGAAGCACAAGGGTGCAAGAAAGTATGTAGCATTTGCTGATAAGTGCTGGCCGGCATTCCCGTCCCAGTTCGGTTTTGAGCCTTGCTATGTTAACAGCCGTCTGGCTTCCCGTGGTATTCCGGTATCCTGCGAAGTAGATATCTACGGTGCTCTTTCCGAGTACATCGGTATCTGCATCAGCAATGATGCCATCACTCTTCTTGACATCAACAACTCCGTTCCGCAGTACATCTACGATGAGGATAGAGCTGGTTTCAAGAACTACAAACTCACAGATACATTCATGGGCTTCCATTGCGGTAACACACCTTCCTGCAAGATGTGCTCCGACCGTGCAATCAAGTATCAGCTCATCCAGCACAGACTCCTTGAGCCGGCTGGTTCTGATCCGGATTTCACACGTGGTACTCTTGAGGGTGACATCGCTGCTTCTCCGATCACGTTCTATCGTCTGCAGTGCAACAGCGACGGAGAACTCGTCTCCTACATCGCTGAGGGTGAGATCCTCGATGTTAAGACACGTTCCTTCGGTGGTATCGCCATCTTCGCTATTCCGGAAATGGCAAGATTCTATCGTCACGTTCTTATCCAGGGAAGATTCCCGCATCATGGCGCTGTAGCATTTGGTCACTACGGCAAGCTGATGTTCGAGACATTTAAGCTCCTCGGCATTTGCCCGTGCAAGATCGGCTACAATAAGCCGGCAGGTGATCTCTATAAGACAGAGAACCCGTTCAAATGATCACGGTATTCTGATCGCTGATCTTAACTACTGAACACGTAGGACTGCTCCCGTTTCTAAGATGCGGGGGCAGTCCTTTTCTGTTATAATATAGGTATTTTATAAGAGAGAGCAGAGAGTCTTGATACGTAAGTACCTGATTAAATTTCTGAATAACATTAAACTGCATAATAAGTTCCTTATTATGTATCTGTTTTGCGTTATCATTCCTCTGGTTATAACAAATGCTCTTGTTTTCAATTCCATTTATACCAAAGAGTACAACAATCGTGTCCATGAACTGGATGATGTTGCGTCAACATATATATCCACGATCGATTCAGCACTTGACTATAATGTCCGCATTGCCAGAGCTATTTCCGGAAATCAGCAGCTGAATGCTTTTTTGAATGAAAAATATGAAAGCTTAAGTGATTATTACAGTAAATACTATGATTTTGTTAATAAGACGTATTTCCAGTCACTGGTCAGCCTGGTTACCGAAAGACATGACAGAATAATGATCTATGTAGATAATCCTACGGTTTTTGAGAGTGCAACATTTAAACAAATGTCGAAGATCAAGGATAAAGAGTGGTATAAGAGATTTGTAAAATCGGGACTCAATGAGTGTCTTATGGTTTATTACGATGATACCGTTGAACTTGGTGAAAGCCGAAAGAAATTTATATTTGTCAAGAAAATGACTTCCTTTGATACCGGCTGCGAAAAAATTATTCGTGTTGAAATGAACAGTGAAGAGTTAAGGAATCAGCTTCTTAGAAGTTCCAGCCAGTACAAAATGTACGTGTGCTGTGACGATTATGTTGCTTTTACTCAGTACGGTACCGCTGTAATGAGTATTAACATCGACAATGTTAAAGAAGACTACAAGATCATGTCGCATAAAGAATACAATGCGTATGGTTCCAAACTTGATGTATATGTTTTCAGCAATGAACTCCTGGTCAACTCTGTTATCTTTAGTAACCGTTGGATCATAGTCTTCCTTCTTTTGTTTACGTTGATCATTCCGATCCTTATTATGAAAATAATCGAGAAGTCTCTGGCAATGCGTATCGTTAAACTCGGAGATGCATTTAACGGCAGTAAAGTAGATAAATTCCAGCCGATCAGCTCTGTTGAGGGTAATGATGAGATCTCCGCGCTTATGCATAACTATAATAATATCGTATCGATAAATAATGACCTTATAAATTCATTATATAAAGATAAGCTAAAAGAAAGGGAAAACGATCTTTCCCGTAAAAATGCAGAGCTCCTGGCGCTTCAGAGTCAGATCAACCCGCACTTCCTGTTTAATTCTCTTGAAAGTATCAGAATGCACAGCATTCTGAAAGGTGAGGATGAGACAGCGGAGATGGTTGAAAAACTTGCGCTGATGACCAGACAGAACGTTGAGTGGGGTAATGACCTTGTTACGGTTAAAAAAGAGACAGAATCTATCGAAGCTTATCTGTATTTGCAAAGCTATCGCTTTGGTGACCGTTTATCCTTTGATGTCGATGTGGATAAGGCCTGTGAAGATTATCTGATCCCTAAACTGACACTCGTTACATTTGTTGAAAATGCCTGTGTTCATGGAATTGAATCAAAATCTTCTGCCGGATGGATCTTCGTACGCGTGTATAAGAAAGAAGGAGATCTTTGCATGGAAATTGAAGATACCGGCGGCGGAATGTCGGAAGAGGAGATCAAAAGCCTGCTGAGAAGTATAAGAACGGTGAGTATTGATCAGATCAAAGGTAAAAAACATGTAGGTATCCTTAATGCATGTCTTCGATTGAAAATACATACAAACAATAATGTGTCTTTTTCTATTGACAGCGAAGTCGGTGTCGGTATGTGTGTTCTTATCCGAATTCCGATTAAACGGCTTCGTAAGAATAAGTAAAGAGAGGAAATCGTATGCTTAAAGTAATGATCGTTGATGATGAACCATATATCCTTCAGGGATTGCAGCTGCTGATCGACTGGAATCACGAGGGCTTTGAAATCGATGCTCTGATGAGTAATGGTAAAGAAGCACTGGACTATCTTGCTGATCATAAGATCGATCTTATCATTTCAGATATTAAAATGCCGGTGATGAATGGCCTGGATCTTCTCGATGAAGTCGAAAGACAGCATCTTTCTGAGGCGAAGTTCGTATTCCTTACAGGTTATGATGATTTTTCCTACGTCCAAAGGGCGATAAGAAACAATTGCCTGGATTATATTCTTAAGCCTGTCAGTAAAGAAGACCTTCTGGCACTTTTGCATAAGGTTTCTAATCTGAATGAAGAGAAGGAAAAAGTACGTGAGAGTCAGAAGAACATGGAAGATGCTTTCCTTGCATCCAACCTCATGTCCATCATTAAAGGGAAATTCGATGAGAATAATATCGATTTTGTGAATAATCATCTGCAGCTTGCCGGCGGAATCCGATTTGTAGACATCGAGATGATGACAGAGGATTCTTCCGACGAAGAAGACGATTATGATCTCCGGGTGCTTCAAAAACAGATGTTTTCCGCATGCAAGGAGATCCTGAAAGAGAATGCCAGTCATTTCATTTTTGATGTTTCTTACGATAAAGATAATTATGATGTAGGATTCATATACTGTGAAAACATGTCTACCAGACGGGATATGACCGAAAAAGAGTTTTTCCAGATGTTCCTTAAGAAACTGGAGGTGCTTTTTATTAAGCCTGTCCGTATCATGTGCGGTAAGACTGTTCCGGATGTGGCTTCGCTATCTAAATCCTATAGCTCCTGCATCCGTATCAGCAGCATTAAGGGCTTCCATAAGCAGAAGAACCTCTACTTCTATGAGGATGATATCCAGTTTGGACAGAGCGGTATCGTTTTGTGTAAAAACAGTCTGGATGAGGTGATCAGCGCGATTCAGTCAAATAATGAAGAAGCAATTAAAAGCGCTGTTCTTGCTCTATACGAGGAAATGAATAATTCCGGACAGAATAATAATGTAGTAGATCTGAATATTAACTACCTTATGTTTCAGCTGATCCATCTGGCTTCTGAACAGGATGATAACGTGAATCAGGAAGAAGTTATCCAGTATATTTCGGAAAAATCATTTGAAAATTCATTTAAGCGTGGCTCCCGGCAGCACATGGAGCGTTTTGCCATCGAATATGCCGATTACCTGATGGGACTTCGCAAGAATGTTTCCCGCGGGATCCTTTCCAGCATCGAAGCGGAGATAAAGGATCATTATGCGGAAAACATCAGTCTTAGAAATCTAGGGGAGAAGTACTTCATTAATAGTTCTTATCTTGGACAGATCTTCCGGAAGAAGTATAACCAGTCTTTCAAAGACTACCTGACAACTTATAGGATCAATGAAGCGGCGAAACAACTGGTATACTCAGATAAAAAGATCAATCAGATCGCGGCAGATGTCGGATACAGGGATTGTGACTATTTTATCCGGAAATTTATTGAAACGATGGGCTGTACCCCGTCAAAATATAGAAAGACACACGCCGAAAAATAGGCATTTTTCAAGCCTTAAAGGCATATAGCATAAATCGCAAACGGTTTCGGCCGACTTTAGTTGTGAAACTTGCCTAGACTTTTTCATGAAATGAGTAAGAGTTTTTCGGGTTGTTTGAAATAATAACGAAATCTAAAATTAAAAAAGAATAAGTTGCATAAGCAACTCAATTTTAAGGAGGTTATATAATGAAATCGAAGAAGATTTTTGCGGTTGCACTGGCATGTATGATGACAGTTGGTTCTTTCGCAGGCTGTAAGAAAAAGAGCGACAGCAGCGATACAACAGCTTCCAGTGGTTCTGACACAACAGCTTCAGAGTCTCAGTCTGAGTCTGCTACTGACAGCTCCACTGAGGGTACAACAGCTGCTACAGAAGCAAGTACTTATGGTGCAGATGAAATTTCCGATTACACATTCCTGGCTTTCATGGCTAACAAGGAAATCAATGACGGAAATGACATCCAGGAAGAACTGGCAAAGCGTACTGGTGTCCGCATTAAGGAAACCTGGAATGCTAACCAGGAAGCTGGTGAAGCTGTAGGTACAATGATCGCTTCCGGCGATCTTCCGGACTTTATCGATGGTGGTAACGGATGTAAGATGCTCGCTGAGAATGATTGCCTCGTTGCTTGGGACGATTATCTCGCAGATCCTGCATACGCTCAGCTGAAGGAAATGTTCTCTGATAAGCAGTGGGAACTCTTCCGTCAGGCTGATGGTCACATCTACTGGGCAAACGTTTTCGGTAAGACCTATGGTGAGCCGAAGTCCAGAGGCCACAACGACGAAGCATTCTGGGTACAGGTTCGTGTTCTTGAGGACGCTAACTATCCTGTAATCGAGACTCTCGACGAGTACTTCGCACTTCTTGAGAACTATGCTAAGAAGTATCCGAAGAACGAAGATGGTACAGACGTAATTCCTTACACAGCTCTTTGCGAAGGTTGGAGATATTTCTGTATTGAGAACGCTCCTGAGTTCCTCGATGGTTATCCGAACGACGGTTCCGTAATCGTTAACCTTGACGATCCGAACAAGCCGACAATTCAGGACTACAACACAACTCCGACAGCTAAGATGTACTTCAAGAAGCTGAACGAAGTTTACAACGCAGGCATCATGGATCCTGAGTTCGCTACAATGGACTACGATGGATACATTGCTAAGCTGGCTTCCGGTGCTGTACTTGGTATGTGCGACCAGAACTGGGACTTCGCACAGATCAACAACACCTTCATCGAGAAGGGCTTTGATAAGAAGGGTTACAACTATGTACCTCTCGGACTCGTAGCTCAGAAGGGCCAGACAAAGAACCAGTGGCACGCTTATGCAGACGTACCGAACGTTTCTTCCGGTATCGCTGTTACAACAAAGTGTAAGGATCCGGATAAGGCATTTAAGTTCCTGAACACCTGCCTTGACCAGGATATCCACGATCTCCGTTTCTGGGGTATCAAAGATGTAGACTATCTCGTAGATGAGAATGGTATGTACTACAGAACAGAAGAAATGAGACAGAACTGGCAGTCCGACGCTTACCTCGCTAAGCACGTCTGCACATACTCCTACTTCCCGCAGTGGGGCGGTACTTCCCGTGATGGTAAGAACGCTATGAAGCCGGGTGATCAGGAGTCTGAGTTCTTCGCAACTCTCTCTGAGCCGCTCAAGAAGGCATTCGAAGCTTACGGATATACTTCTTACGGTGACTTCCTCAGATCTGAAAAGATCACAGAACTTGGTTTCTGGTATCCGATGTACTCTCACTCCAATGATATGGATACAACAACCGATTACGGTATGGCTTGGTCCAGAATGGGTGACTGCAAGCACGAGTGGCTGCCGAAGGTAGTTATCTCTAAGGACTTCGAGTCCGATTGGGAGAAGTATCAGAAAGCTTATAAGGATTGTAAGCCGGAAGTCTTCCTCGAAGAAATGCAGAAGGAACTTGATCGCCGCGTAGCGCTCAGCAAATAAGTTTCATTAACTAAATGATGTGTGGTGGCAACCACTGTTGTATGACTGTGGTTGCCATCACTCGGTTTAGGGGGAAAAAAATACATGAAGGTTGGTAATAACGGCGGCGCAGGTTCCGTCGTTCTTAAGAAAAAAATAACCAAGACCGAGCTTAGACGTCAGAGCGTCCTGCTCATCATTGCCGGTCTGTATGTTATTTATGGTATTGTGTTTTATTATCTTCCACTAGCCGGTTGGACGATGGCATTCGAGAACTTTAAGCTCAAGGATGGTATCATTGGTTCCGAGAAGGTTGGTTTGAAATGGTTCAAAACACTCTTTGAAGATAAGACCTTTATTCGTGTTATTCGAAACACTCTCGCAATGGGTGTAATTAACCTTGTTGCTACGACTGTAACTGCTATTGGTTTTGCTATTCTTTTAAGTGAAGTTCGTAACGTGATGGGCAAGAAGATCGTTCAGACGATTTCCTACTTGCCACACTTCCTTTCCTGGATCGTTGTTACAAGTATCGTAAAAGATGCTTTCGCAACAAAGGGAATGATCAATGAGCTGCTTACAAGCTTAGGAATTATTAAAAATCCTATCAGCTTTTTCATGCATACACAGTATTTCTGGCCGATCGTTGCTATTTCCAATGTTTGGAAAGAAACAGGTTGGAATGCTATCATCTATCTGGCTACAATTACAGCGATCGATCCGTCTCTTTACGAAGCGGCCGCTATGGATGGTGCCGGAAGATGGCAGAGAATTAAGCATATTACACTTCCGGGTATTCGTTCTACGATCATCATTCTGTTGATCATGAATATCGGTAATGTTATCAATGCAGGATTTGAAGTCCAGTATCTGCTCGGTCTTGGTGTTCTCAAGCCGGTATCTGAGACAATCGATATCTACGTACTGAATTATGGTATGAAGAACTTCTCTCTTGGTACTGCAGCAGGTATTTTCAAAACATTTGTATCAATGACCCTGATCTTGCTATTTAACTTTATAGCTAAGAAGACAGGCGACGAACGTCTGTTCTAGGGAGGTAGAAGCATATGTTTAAAGGTAAAACAAAACACAAGATGTCTAGATGGGACTGGGCGTTTGTTATCTGCAATACGACTTTCCTTGTCCTGTTCTGTATCGTTACTCTTTATCCTGTACTGAATACGCTTGCTTATTCTTTCACGGACAGCTCTGAAGCTATTCTTAAGAATATTCACTTGCTTCCTAAAAAGCCTACTTTAGCAGCGTATAAGCAAGTATTTGCAATGAAGGGCTTCCGTCAGGGTCTTCTCGTTACGGTTTCCCGTACGTTCCTTGGATCCTTCCTGTCCCTCTTTGCAAACGCACTTCTCGCGTTCATCGTTTCCAGAAAAACGTTCCTCTTTAAGAAGAGCCTCTCACTGTTCTGGGTTATCACGATGTATGCAAGCGGTGGTCTTATTCCTTCCGTTATCTTGATGAGATATCTCCATCTTACCGGAACATTCTGGGTTTACATTTTCCCGGGTCTTGTAAGTGCATTTAATCTTCTCGTCCTCCGTACTTACATGAACTCTCTTCCGGATTCATATGAAGAGTCTGCTCAGCTTGATGGCGCAGGTCACATGACGGTATTCACGAGAATTATTTCTCCTCTGTGTAAGCCGGTATATGCGACAGTATTCCTGTTCGTAGCTGTAGGTCACTGGAACTCCTGGTTCGACGCTATGGTTTATAACAGACTGAAGGAAAAGAATACTACATTGCAGTACGAGCTTCAGAAACTCCTCAGCAGCTTGACTCAGCTCAATCCTTCCACAACTTCTGAAGGTAAGACTGAGAACATGACAACTGAGATTCAGGTTCGTGCAGCGGCTACGATCGCGACAATGCTCCCGATCATCTGCTTGTATCCGTTCCTGCAGAGATACTTTGTTACTGGTCTTACGATCGGTGGTGTAAAAGAGTAATACTTGCAAATATTTTGCTACCTGTCCGTATTTAATATGGACAGGTAGCATTTTTTTGCGTAAAATCTTTGACGAAGGAGTGAGTAAATGGACATTTTCAAGTACGACAGTCCACTGATGTCGTTTTTAAATACAGTTTTTGACCTGATGTTTTTAAATATTCTGTGTTTTGTATGCTGCATCCCGATTATTACGATCGGACCTGCACTAGCGGCAAAGTATGATGTGGCAATGCGTATAGTTAGAAAAGAAGAGCCTACGATCTTTCGTCCCTTTTTTAGAGCATTTAAAAACAACTTCAAACAGTCGATCATTATCTGGAGTGTTCTCCTGGTCGCATGTTTCCTTTTATTTATTGACTGGAATTGGATCTTTCAGAACGGAATCGGTAATGTTTCGCCTTTCTATCTAATGGCGGCAATTATTACGACATTGATCGTTTCATTTATCATAATGACGATTTTTCCGATTATTGCCAGATTTCAGGTAACAATAAGAGAAGCCTTTAAAACCTCCGTATTATTCTCGATGGTTTATTTCCTGGGGCTTCTATCTGTTTCAATCATTTCAGTTTTCTCGGTATATCTTTGTATCAAGTATATGCGGTTCCTTCCGCTTGTCGTCGTTGTTTCCCATGTCATTATTGTATTCTGTCTTTGTTTGATACTAGTACGTGGTTTTTCGAGGCTGGAAGAAAAGTATGCTGATCCAGAGTCATCTGAAGAAGATGAGGCCGAATCTTCAGAGGAGGCCGATAAATAAGTATGTCAGAAAAAGAAACTGAGAAAACAGCGGTTAAAGATATCGCTGAAATCGATTCAATAGAGACTAAGGAAAGTTCAAAAAAAGAAGATGATCTTCCGGTCAGGCCTAAACAGAAGACATTTTCTGAGATGAACTTTAATGAGAAGATCCAGTATTTCCGAGATTATTATCTGATCAAAGTGTTGATCGGTCTAGCTATTGTTTTGGTGGCAGGCTGGCTTCTTCATGATATTCATCAGAACAAAAAGATCGTTTACTCCGGTGCCGGAGTTGGAGTGGATGTCGGTACAGATGGTAGCGAGTTCTTAAAAAGCGGCTTCATCAGTTATCTGGGCGATGACTACTCGAAAAAAACTGCTGCTTATGGCGGAAATGTACTCTTTGTTCCAACCAGTGGAGAGTATAACGAAAGTTCTGTTGAGATGGCGTTCTTCTCACAATTAGAAGGTGATATGTTTCAATATCTTCTAATAACGAAAGAAAAGTATGAGTATTTTATGCCATATGAGATCTTTATTGATCTTAATGAACTGAATAATTTTGCTAA
This sequence comes from uncultured Eubacteriales bacterium, assembly GCA_900317035.1. Taxonomy (GTDB): domain Bacteria; phylum Bacillota; class Clostridia; order Saccharofermentanales; family Saccharofermentanaceae; genus Scatonaster. Next base: position 10,948 of record ONFC01000021.1, on the reverse strand, counting down.
TTATTCTCAGTACGAGATCCTTTATAGCGCACAGGGACACCCGGAAGCTATAAGGCTTCCCGACGAGATGAAAGATAAACTTGGAGTAAAACAAGATGAGGTTTATCTTTGTTTCTCCAATAAAAAGAATCACAGGGAATTAAATGAAAAGATGCTTGATTATCTGTTCTCATAGAGGAGGAGATGACATGAAACTTTCCAGTATCTATAGTGATGGCATGGTCCTTCAGCGTGGAGCTGTCAACAAGATTCGAGGCTCGTTTGAAGCTGATGAGTCGATTTCTGTTTCATTTGATACAAAAGAACTGTCCGTTGAATATGATCGCGAAAAGAAACTATGGTCTGCCTCTATCCCGGCAATGGAAGCCGGCGGCCCTTATTCTTTGACCATAGAAGTAAACGGTGAAAAGAAAATAGAGATTTCCGGTATTTTGATCGGCGATGTTTATATTCTTGGCGGCCAGTCCAACATGGAACTTCCTTTGAACTGGACTACTGATTATCATTATGATGAGATCAGAAGTGCGGATTTTACATCTATCAGACAATTTGAAGTTCCTAAGATTCCTCTTTTTGGTAAGAAAAACGATATTCTCGAAGGTGGGTCCTGGGTTAATGCGGATCAGAACCATATAGGTAATTTCAGCGCAATCGGGTTTTACTTCGCGAAAGAAAAGTATCTGAAAGATCATATCCCGGTCGGATTAATTCAGACTGCTGTTGGCGGTGCTCCGGTGGAGAGCCTTATGAGCGAGGAAACTCTCAGAGAGTGCTTTTCCAGTATAGAAAGCAAGTACATACATACCGGGAAGTGTAATAACGATAAGAGTAAAGGCTGTTTGTGGTGCTATAAGGAAAAACTGTCGAAGTACAGCGATATGGAATATGTCGCATCTGTCGCGAAAGAGGATATGCAGAGACAGGAAAAGTGGCATAAAGACGTTGATGATCGTGATCCGGGACTTAAGGAGAATTGGATAAACGTCTGGGATGAAGGAACGTACGAGTCTTTCAGCATGCCGCAAACGTTCTATAAGACCAGGTATGAATCATTCAAGGGAAGTATTTGGCTCCAAAGAATTGTAGATGTTCCGGAATCCTGGTGTGATCAGGAAGTGGAGCTCCGCCTCGGTACCTTAATGGATGGTGATACGACATATGTAAATGGGACATATGTTGGCGGATTTGGGTTTAAATACCCGCCGAGAAGATACTTTCTTGCTCCTGGTACACTTCAGCCGGGACGAAATGTGTTCACGATCCGTCTGGTGATCGACACTAATATCGGCGGTGCTGTCGAAAAATGTCCGTACTATTTGAAGCTTGGTGAAGAGAAGATCGATCTATGTGGTAATTGGAATATGAGGATCGGCGCAAAGGCGGAGGATCTTGAAGGTCAGACATTCTTTATCTGGTCGCCGACAGCGCTTTTCAATTCCATGATCTATCCGATCCGTGGATATTCCGCAAAAGCAATCCTTTTCTATCAGGGTGAATCTAATTGTGAGTACCCGCAGTATTATGGACCGCTGCTTCAGGAGATGGTTTCTGAATGGAGATCACTTTTTGGAGAATCATTACCGTTTTATATGGCAGAAGTAACTTATTGGCTTGGAGATGGACCGGTTTATGAGGATGATCCTTTTGATGGCGTAAGAAAAGCTCAGCATGAGGTGGAATCCAAGATCCCGGACTGTTATCTGATACCGACATACGATCTAGGCTTTTACAATGATCTGCATCCGCAGAATAAAAAGGAAGTCGCGCAGAGATTCTTTGAAAAGTATACTGAAAATGAAGCGTAAGAGAAAAGGACAGTTGAAATCAACTGTCCTTTTTAATTCCTGACAGAGGATTCTTTGATACGGCATCATGAAGTGATTCTTCATCCACGTGGGTATATATTTGTGTTGTCGCAACGCTTTGATGACCAAGGATAGCCTGTAGCGTACGGATATCGACCTGCCCGTACTTGTACATCAAAGTTGCACAGGTATGACGAAGCTTATGCACGGAATATGAAGAAGCGTCGATACCGGAAGCAGTAAACAGGCGTTTAATAATATTCTGGATCATCGGAGCACTTATCCTCGTTCCGCGGCTGCTTAAGAAAAGAGCTTCCTTATCCTTTTTCTTCATTGTATCCCGAACCGGATAATAGTCCTCCAAAGCGCGAAGACAGGCATCATTTAAATAGATAGTACGCTCTTTGTTGCCTTTTCCGACTACTCGAAGAGTATCATCGGAAATGTCTGAAAGATCGATATTCCTAAGTTCGGAAAGACGCATTCCGCAATTGAGAAATAACGTCACGATACAGTAGTCCCGCTCCGCAAATTCACTGGTGGATGCTTCTGCAGCAGAAAGAAGATTGCGGCTCTGCTCCAGATTAAGATACTTCGGAAGACGCTTCGCGCGTCTTGGAGTTTCGAGATCATACGACGGGTCGTCTTTAATGATTCTTTTCTTCTGGAAAAGATACTTGAAAAAAGACTTCATCGTAGCGACTTTTCGTGCCCTGGTTGCAGAAGAGGCTTTCCTTTCCCGGGAAAGAAAGATCATGAAGGCGAAAAGATCATCTGAAGAGATACTATTTAGGAATTTCTCGTCGATATCACTTATAGAAATATCTTCAAATGCAGTTTCGTCATCGAGTTTTACGAGGCCTCGATCAAGCTTCAAAAAACGGAAGAGAAGAAGAAGATCGTATTTGTATTCTTTAATCGTCAAAGGTGATTTCTCCTGAACTGCCTGCATATACCTTAAATACTGCTCCAGTATCGGAAAGGTGGCATTTTCCCCGGAAGATTTCCCTTTTGGACGGCTCATAACTCCTCCTGATTAAACAAAACGTATACTCTTAAGCTAATAGTAACATAAATATCGAAAAAATGACTTGCTTTCCAATAGACGTTGCGCTATAATACACCCATCAAAGACAAATGTCCACGACACGCGGACAGTGAAAGAGGAAGAAAAAATGGCTAAGTTAAGAGTTGGCGTTATTGGCGCAACAGGTTATGTAGGACAGAGATTTATCTCTCTGCTGGATGATCATCCGTGGTTTGAGTGTGTAGCGGTGGTTGCTTCTCCGCGTTCTGCCGGTAAACCTTATGCCGAGGCGGTAGAGGGAAGATGGAAGATCGACTGTGAGATGCCTTCTTACGTGAAGGATATGATCGTTGAGAGTACTGATGATATTGAAAAAGTCTGTGAGAAGGTTGATTTTGTCTTCTGTGCTGTTGATATGAAGAAGGACGAGATCCGTGCTCTTGAAGAAAAGATCGCAAAGCTTGAGACTCCTGTAGTATCTAACAACTCTGCTCATAGATGGACTCCTGATGTTCCGATGATGGTTCCTGAAATCAATTCTGATCACGCTGCTATCATTGAGAAGCAGCGTGAGAGACTTGGAACAAAGCGCGGATTTATCGCAGTTAAGCCAAACTGCTCGATCCAGAGCTATGTTCCGGCACTTACTCCGCTTCTCGGATTCGGCATTAAGTACATCAATGTTTGTACTTATCAGGCGATTTCCGGTGCGGGTAAGACATTTAAAGACTGGCCGGAGATGGTTGGCAACATGATTCCTTACATCGGTGGGGAAGAAGAGAAGAGTGAGCAGGAGCCGCTGAAGGTTTGGGGCCACATCGAGGGTAACGAGATCGTCAAGGCAGAAGCTCCTATCATTTCTGCTCAGTGCTATCGTGTCGCTGTACAGGAAGGACATACTGCTGCAGTATCTGTTAAGTTTGATAGAAAGCCGACAAAGGAAGAGATGCTGGAAGCATGGAAGAATTATAAGGGTGCTCCACAGGAACTTGATCTTCCACATGCTCCGAAGCAGTTCCTGCAGTACATCGACGAGGATAATCGTCCGCAGCCGGCGCTGGATGCGAAGTTTGAAGGCGGTATGGGTGTATCGATCGGCCGTCTCAGAGAAGATCCGATCTTTGACTATAAGTTTACCTGCCTGTCTCATAATACTCTTCGCGGTGCAGCGGGCGGTGCGATGCTCTCTGCAGAACTCCTTTATAAGAAAGGCTATTTGACAGCAAAAGACTGATGTTAAAGAATCCGATCTGCTGATATCATCTGTATAATGACTTTGGTTTCATAAAGGTTATCCGCAGATGAATCAGTAGACGGATTCTCTTATACTTCCGCTCTAAAAATGTTTTTTGGAAAAGGTGTTGACGAAACCAGCTAATATCGTTATAATCTTTCTTGCGCTTTGAGAAATGGGTACAAACTCAAACAAGCGGGCCTTTAGCTCAGTTGGTTAGAGCAACCGGCTCATAACCGGTCGGTCTTGGGTTCGAGTCCCTGAAGGCCCACCACTTTGAAGCCAACACAAAAAATATATATTTCGAGGGAGAATTCCCGAGCGGCCAAAGGGGGCAGACTGTAAATCTGTTGTCACCGACTTCGGTGGTTCGAATCCACCTTCTCCCACCAAGGACAGACCTAGTGTCTGTCCATTTTTTTGCTTCTCCTGTATAATTGAAATATCTTTCTATTGGAGAAGTGTGCTATGAAGCGTTTTTTAGTAAAGCTTTTGGCTGTTATTCTGGGTCTTGCGATTCTGACCGGCTGCGGCGCAAAGAAGAAACATAATGCTAAGGTTTTCAGGGATGTGGTTTTACGGACAACTACGACAACTGAAATTGAACCGACCCAGACGGATGATACACCTACAACAGTTTATTCCGATAGTAATACATCAGCACCTGAAGACACTGAAATAATTGATTACACGTTTGTCGGTTTTGCTCCTAATAGAGAAATAAAAGATGGAAATGTCATTCAGGAAATGATTGCCCAGGCTACCGGTGTCCGTGTAAAAGAGAACTGGATCACCTACACAAGCCAGGATGAGGCAATCGGTGCTATGATGGCTTCCGGTCAATTACCTGATTTTATCGAGGCTAGATCTGAAATACAACAGCTTTATGAAAATGATTATCTTGTTCCATGGGATGAATTTCTTGAAGATCCTGCCTATTCTGAACTGAGATCTATGTATTCGGATAAACAGTGGGAATTATTCCGCCGGGATGATGGACATATCTACTGGGCAAATGCATACGGTGCTCAGCGTGGTGAACCAACTGCAAGAAATTATAATGGCCAGGCCTTTTGGATACAGGTGCGCGTTCTTGAGGAGGCGGGTTATCCTTTAATTGAAACACTTGATGATTACTTCACTCTTATTGAGGATTTTGCCAAAAGACACCCGAAGAATGAAGATGGTGTAGATGTTATTCCTTACACAGCGATGTGTGAAGGATGGAGATATTATTGTGTGGAGAACGCTCCTTACTATCTTGACGGTTATCCTGACGATGGCTCAGTCATTGTTAATACGGATGATCCCGAACATCTGAAGATCGAAGATTATAACATAACTCCGACAGCCAAAATGTATTTTAAGAAATTGAATGAAATAGCGAAATCCGGTCTCCTGGACCCTGGTTTTGCTTCAATGAATTATGATACATATATTGCTAAACTATCTTCGGGCGCTGTTCTTGGAATGTGTGACCGACACTGGGATTTTTCGATAATTGATGATGAATTTGCTGCAAAAGGCTTTGATAAACTCGGTTACAGCTATGTACCTCTTGGGCTTGTTGCCAATAGGGGGCAGACGAAGAATAAGTGGCATACATATTCTTCGGCAGTCGATACATCTACCGGCATCGCGGTAACTACGTCCTGCTATGATTATCAGAAGGCTTTTGCATTTTTAAACAGCTGCTTAACGCAGGAGATCCATGATCTTCGGTTCTGGGGAATTGAAGGAGAGGACTACTATGTTGATGATACCGGATCCTTTTACAGAACGGATGATATGCGGGTTAAATGGCAGGATGCTGATTATCTTTGTGAGCATTCCTGTGTATATCCGGCATTCCCTCAGTGGAACGGAACTTCCGTGGATGGAATAAATGCGATGAAGCCTTCCGAGCAGGAATCCGAGTTTTTCAGCAGCATGCCTGATCCTCTAAAAAATGCGTTCGAGGCGTACGGCTATACATCCTATTGCGACTGGCTTAGATCGGAAAAAGATTTTGAACCGGGTCCGTGGTACCCCATGTACACGTATTCTAATATGATGGATACTACCACGGATTATGGCCTCAGTTGGATCAAGATAACAGATGTTAAGCATGAATTTCTCCCGAAAGTTATTTTTGCGAAGGATTTTGAAAAGGAATGGCAAAATTACATGGATTCGTATGCCGCATGTAAGCCGGAGTTATTCCTTAACGAAATGCAGGCGGAACTTGAACGACGGATGAATAACGGATAAAATCTAAGAATAATTAAGGAGATATGTGATATGAATATTCTTGTTACTGGCGGTACCGGTTATATTGGATCTCATACCTGCGTAGAGCTTATAAATGCCGGCCATGATGTTATTGTTTTCGATAATCTCTCTAATTCAAAGGAGACATGTCTTGACCGGATCTTTGAAATTACAGGAAAGCGTCCGAAGTTTTATTGCGCGGATATGCGGGATACCGATTCTATGCGTCCGGTTTTTCAGGAGAATAATATCGAGGCGGTCATTCATTTTGCAGGTTTAAAAGCGGTAGGTGAAAGTGTTGCGAAACCTTGGGAATACTACTACAACAATGTTGTCGGTTCTTTGAACCTTCTATCGGTTATGAAGGAGTTTAATGTAAAAAAACTCGTCTTTTCATCATCTGCAACAGTATACGGGGATCCGGCCATCATCCCGATCACAGAGGAATGTCCTCTTGGAACGACGACCAATCCGTATGGTGAGACGAAGAAAATGCTTGAGAGGATATTTTCGGATTTTCAGAAGGCAAATCCTGACTGGTATATCATGCTTCTTCGCTATTTCAATCCTATCGGCGCACACGAAAGCGGCCTGATCGGCGAAGAACCAAACGGTATTCCTAACAATCTGATGCCGTATATTATGCAGGTCGTTGTTGGGAAACTGCCTTATTTACGTGTTTTTGGCAACGATTATAAGACGCATGACGGCACCGGCGTGCGGGATTACATTCATGTCGTTGATCTTGCAAAAGGGCATGTAGCTGTTATGAAAAAGTTCGAGGATGCCCCCGGAGTTTATATCTACAATCTTGGAACCGGTATCGGTTATAGCGTTCTGGATATCGTCAAAGCCTTTGAAAAAGCGAATGATATCGAGATCCCTTATCAGATCGTTGAGCGCCGCCCCGGTGATATTGATGCGTGTTATTCGGATCCTTCAAAAGCGGAGAGAGAACTCGGGTGGGAAGCACAGTATGATCTGGAGAAGATGTGCAAAGACTCCTACAACTTTGCGAAGAAAGCGCTGTAATTAAGGCTTTCTGTCCGTTTTGACCGTGCTGTATCTTGTTTGACACGGTATTTTCGTTATGCTAATATATTTCCGTCATTTACGGGGTTGTGGCGGAATGGCAGACGCAGCAGACTCAAAATCTGCCGACCTTAAATCGTATGGGTTCAAGTCCCATCAGCCCCACCAAATTAAACGCTCAAAAAAGAGCGTTTTTTTTTGCAACAAAGTTGAATCCTATCTCGTCTTTATGTTTGGTGGGCAGAAATATGCGTGATATTTTAGTCATTTGCAATCTGTAAACATATGTAATACTATTTATACTTATAGAAAATGACAATGAATCTTTAGGTTTGTTGAGAGGAGAAAAAGATGGAGAATTACTCAGAGATTTCGAATGTTGAGCTGGAGAAGAGTAAGCTTATTATTTCTAAAATAACGGATAGTTATTATAAGAAAATGGTAGGTCAGACAAGACTTGGATGGTCCCTTTTGATCGCGATTATTTCAAACGGCCATATCCTCCTGGAATCTGTTCCTGGTCTAGCGAAGACAACTGCTGCAAAAACACTTACTGATGCGGTAAATGGTAAGTTTTCCCGTATCCAGTGTACACCAGACCTTCTGCCGAGTGATATCATCGGTACACAGATCTTTAACTATACTACGAATACTTTTGAAACCAAGCTCGGTCCGGTTTACGCAAACTTCGTTCTTCTTGACGAGATCAACCGTTCCAGTGCGAAGACCCAGAGTGCCATGCTCGAAGTTATGCAGGAGCATCAGACGACCATCGGCGGATATAATTACGCGATGCCGAAGATCTTTACAGTTATCGCAACTCAGAACCCGATCGAGCAGGAAGGAACATATCTCCTTTCAGAAGCACAGCTTGACCGTTTCCTTTTAAAGGAGAAGATCGATTATCCGACAAAAGACGAGGAATTCGAGATCCTGAATCGTATCGAGAAGGATGTATTCTCAAAATCTGACGCCGTTGTTGAACTGGAAGATGTTTATTTCCTGCAGCAGATGGCAAGAAAAGTATATCTGGATGATGCCATCAAGAGATATATCATTAATATCGTAAATGCTACCAGAAATCCTGCAAACGTTATCGGCAAGGATCTTGCCGAGTACATTACTCTGGGTTCCAGTACACGTGGATGTATTTCACTGATGGAAGTTTCCAAGGCGGTTGCTCTGATCAACGGCAGAAGTTATGTAACTCCTGATGATGTAAAAACACTGATCCACAGTGTTCTTCGTCATCGTATTTCGCTGAACTTCGCCGCTGTTGCTGACGGAGTCACATCTGAGCAGATCATTGATAAGATCGTAGGAGCTATTCAGACACCATGATCCTTGATTATATTACGAAAATTAAGGCAAATATCGCGATTCATACCAACATCAAGGCAACAAGTATACTTGATGGCTCGTACAAATCTGTGTTTATGGGAAAAAGCCTGAACTTCGAAGATCTTCGTGAGTATATCCCCGGTGATAATATTCGCGATATTGACTGGAAAGCTTCATCCCGTAGCCGTATGCTACTTGTCAAAAGATATATCGCAGAGAAAAAACACAATATTCTGCTGGTTTTTGACTCAGGTATAAAGATGACGGCTGAAACCGATAAGGGTGAGACAAAGAAAGACGTGGCCATCTATACTGCCGGAACGCTGTCGTATCTTGCCTATTCGAATGGCGATTTTGTCGGTTCACTTTACAATGTTGATGGAAAGATGCGATTTTTCCCTCTTCGGAACCGCCTGTATGATATTGAACATTTTCTCGCCCAGTATGATAAAGATGTTCAGAAGTCTCAGAAATCGGATCTAAACAAGACGCTGGAGTATCTTCTAAAGAATTTCAGAAGAAAAATGGTCGTGTTTGTCATTACCGATATTAAAGGTGCCTCTGAAGTTTCTGAAACCGTACTGAAGAAACTTATCTGCCAGCACGATATCCTGTTTATTCAGGTTAACGATGCCGATATTACAGGCGAGCATTCTTTTAAAGTTGAGAATAACAGGTATCTTCCTCGTTTTGTAACGATGAATAAGAGACTTGCTTCTATGGAAAAGAATATTAAAAAGAAGATTACAGAAGAAAACGAGAAAAAACTCAAGCATCATGCAATCCTTTCTACCGATGTCAGCGGGAAGGACGAGCTTACATTAAAGATCACAGAACTATTGGAGAGACACAGATATGCAAACATCCGTTGATTTACAAGATCCATTCTCCTATAGTATCGTTCCGATCGTGGTGATTTCTATAATTATCGCTGCTTCGCTGATTGCCCTGCTGGTCGTTTTCCTGCTCCGCAGAAAGAAAAAGGCTCCAGTGAAGCAGAAGGCTGTACCTGCTCCGGTATTCAGACTGAAGAGTAAGGAACAGGCGCAGCGAGAGTATCTGGAAAAGATCGCTGTTGTCGAACAGAAATACCTGGCAGGACAGATCGATGTGCGTAATACGCATCAGGAACTGTCTGCGATTGTCCGTATGTTCGTACATGATCTTACAGGCATCAATGCGCAGAATTTCTCTCTGAATGAGCTGAAAGCCCATAATATCTATCAGATCAGTAATCTGATAGAAGAGTTCTATGCGCCTGAATTTGCGGAACGATCAGAAAAGGAAGCTAGAAGCTCTATAGCACAGGCAAGGGAGGTGATTGTTCGATGGAATTAAAATTTCCATATGCGATTACTATCGGCATACCTGTAATCATCCTTCTTGCGATTCTGACGTATGGTGTAAGAAAGAAGTTCAAAAAAGGCCGTAAGGTTGCAAATACAGAATTTATCGAGAATACCCCGTATTTTAAGAGGAAACTCTTAGAGTATAGACTTTGTGCAGTCATAGTAATTGTCAGCCTTGTACTTGCACTGTCTCTACTGATGTCACTTATCGCGAGACCGTTCCGTTCGAAGCAGACGATCACTGAGGTCCACAACCGTGATATTTTCCTGTGTCTGGATACCTCCGGATCTATGTTTGAGGTTGATTTGGAGGTCTGCGATAAATTAAAAGAGTTTGTTGCCGGATTACATGGAGAACGATTCGGTATTACGATCTTTAACTCTGAGACAGTCACTCTTGTACCTTTAACAACTGATTATGACTATATCATCGAGGTTCTTGATCAAATCAAGGAAGCATGTAAACTCGCACTGGATTGTCTTTACCAGTCGCCGTGGCGATGGACTTTATAGTCATCTCTATCTGGCTTGTGTGGATGACAAAGGACACTTCTCAAAACCATTCCTGTTGCCTCAGCGACATCCGAAAGAGTACTACGAGGAAAGTATTTTCTCGTTTAACGTACCCGACTTTACCAAAACAAAAGTTGTTTTCGACGCTTACAATGCCGGTCGTGAAATAGCTTCCGATCAACGTGTTGAAACGAAGGTGAAATAAAAAAGAATCCGTGACTATTTAAAGGTCACGGATTCTTTTTTCATTGCTTTGGCCACATCTTCAACATCGAACGGCACCTTGCCTTTTCCTAACTCTGGCGCATTGAACGACTTCAGATTGTTGTCGTAGAACGAAGGATGTGCCTGTGGCAGGCAGAAAGGCTTGTGGGCTTTACCATGCTTGTCAATATAG
>ONFC01000087.1 GCA_900317035.1 uncultured Eubacteriales bacterium | reverse complement strand
GCGGATGAAGCGGATGAAGCGGATGCGAAGAGCGATCCCGGCGAGCTAGAAGAACCGGCGCCAGATGCAGTATCAGAATCTGAACGCAGCGAGGATATTGAAGACAACGCTGATGCCGGCGCCGATGATTAAGACAGCGTCGATCGCTTTTACAAAATCCATTTTAAAGAATACGTAGATCGCAATGGCCAGACAAAGATCAACGATTAAGAGCATGACTGCGCTTTTGATCGAATCCTTATATGCGACCATTTTTTTCGTGCTGACACGGGGACTGTTCAGATCTGCTTTCGAGAGGCTGTTGATGAGATCGAAGTATTCGCCGGAAGAATACTGCTTGGTTCCGTAGAAGTTTCCGAGATCTTCGTTTTCGAACTTGAGGTTGCCGATAGGGAAGCCCTCGATCGTCTGTTTGCCGTTGATGACAGTGCAGAGCGGACCTTCGGGATCATATGCATAGACAGTCGCATTATTTGTTCTCAAAAGAAGATTCCGGGGGTCGGAATAATCTGTATTCATGGAGTCCTCACTCAGGATCTCATATGGATTCGTCGAACTCCAGGTCTGTGCTTTTTCACGGAAAAAATACTTACCGGACTTGTAATTCTGATATGAGTTATTCTTGGCAATAAAGTATCCTACAAATGAGAACAAAAGGCTCAGAAGGATGAAGCCAGCCAGCATGATTCGTCTTTTATCCTTGTTCATGAGATCTCCCTTTTAGTGATGCCGCCCCGCGCGCGGTTTTCGTGTGTGGGCTTTCCCGGTCGCGGCCGCATCTGTTTCCCTTTTCTTTTTCCTATAGAGAATCATACCATAAAAAAATAATAAGCGCGATGGTGTGACGTGACCTTTGATAGAGTGGCGTGTCCCCCGCTTGATCCGATGGCTTACGTCGAAAAAATGGGATCTTCTGATTTCGACGTAAAAATGAGCCTGCTTTTATGTCGAAAAATTTTTTCCTTGGATTTCGACGTAAATATCAGCTGAAATATACGACTTAAACACGGATTTCTCGATTTCGACGTAAAAACGAACGAAATTATACGTCGAAAACTATCAATTCTTCGAATTCGACGTAAGCATCGGAAAAGAGAAATGAAAGAGCAAAAGGAAGAATAGAAGAAAGGGTAACAATAAAAGAAAGATCATTAAAAGGGCAAAAGAAAGCTCCCGGTGTGCCATAAGGCCACAGGGAGTTCTTTTACCGACTAATAATGTTCAACCAGCGAGGTTGGGTTTGGTTAGGATCTGCTTTTTATTGGAAGTTTGGAGAAAGATCTGTTCATAGTTAGCATTTCCAGTTTGTGTTTATCCGCAGCAGGCTTAGTAGCGGTACCTGCAGGCGGAAGATTGCTCGTAGAGGTTACAGGGGTAATAATCAGGATTTGGTGCGGTTGGATCATAGTAGTCGGTAGTATCGAATAAAATAGAGGGGGTATAGCAATTTTGCGGGACCTGCGGCATGGTGCTGCCTGCAGAAAGAATAGCTGCTGTCATAAGTTCAAATACTGGTCTCATATTTTTGTCTCCTTTGATCGAAATGTCAGGTGGCATTTCAGTTTTTGTTTGCGTGTCATTTCGTTGTTGTGACTACAATGTACCATTCGCGATCCTCTGCCTCAATATTCAGAAAATGCGGTGTCTGTAGCATATTCAGCATTTCGCCGGGATTGTGTATAATAGACTACAGGCGGAGGTGAAATTGTAGCCGCCGGCGATGGATATCTGACTCCAGGGATGGATATCTTACTTAGTGAAGGAATCGGATTGGGCCGCGCTTGATGCGGGGAAGGTGCGTAACATGGACAGTAAGAAACCGGACAGAAGAACTATTAGGACGCGAAAAGCACTGTGCGAGGCGCTTGCGCAGCTCCTGACGACAAAAGAGCTCCACCGCATCACGGTGCAGGAAATCGCGGATAAGGCGGACGTGAACCGCGTTACTTTCTATAAGCATTATCTGGATGTATATGATCTTTATGAAAAACTCGAGAAGGAAGTGATCATGGAGATCGAGCTCGTGATCCTCGATGGTGAGAGAAATCCCGAATATATGAAGAGTCTTATCGACTATATAGATGAAAACAGGATCTATTTCTCCATGATCATGAGTCCTTACTGCACCGGTACGATCAGAAATAAGATCGGGAAAATGTTTGACGGCACGTATCTTACGATCTGTAAGGAAAGATATAATATGATCCGGAAAGATACCGAGTTCGAGTATCTGTGCCACTACCATGTGAGCGGATGCCTGTCGGTCCTTGAGAAATGGGAGAACGCAGGCTATGACCAGCCGAAGGATCTTATCGTGAAAGGTATCAACGAGCTCGAAAAGCGCTTCCGCATGTTCTGCGACAGCAAGTACGGCAAGAAGATCTGAGGTGACCGGGTATTAAAGTAAATATTCGAAAAGTAATGTCATTGCTGGTGATCGTGCTTGGCGCGCTTGTGGCGGCGTTTGCGGTCGCGTGCATCCTGCTTCCGAATGATGCGATCGATTACGGTACGGCCGGTATCGCGATCATCATCAGCAAGCTCACCGGCATGAACCTCTCCGAGGCAGTGTTCTTCGTGTTCCTGCCGTTTTTGTTTGTCGGATTTTTTGCGTTGGGAAAAGAATTTCTCATCAAAGCAATCTTCGGATCGGGCGCGTATATGCTCGGACTGGAGCTCTTCGAGCGGATCCCATTTGAACTGAATACCGAGCACTTCATCGCGGTCGTCTTTGGCGGCGCGATCCTGGGCGCGGGTCTCTCGCTCATTCTTAGAGCCGGCGGATGTATCGACGGATCCGAGATCCTGGCGGCCATGATCGTCAGTAAGCTTCAGCAGAAGAGCGGACGGAATATGAGCATGACCGGCATCCTGATCGCATTTAATGCGTGCGTCTATACGGCGGCGTTCCTGCTGATCAACAGAAACAGCGCGCTGCTGAGCCTGCTGGTCTATATCGTCGCCACCGCCGTGATCGACCACTTTACCGACCGCTTCGAGGCGATCAAGCAGGTCACGATTATTACGAAAGAACCAGAGCCGATCATCAACTGGATCCGCGACGACATGCACAAGACCTGCACCGTGATGGACTCTTCGGGCGCGGTGGCTGGCGAAAACAAGACACTGATCTGCTACGTCACGTACTTCGAGCTGCAGAAGTTCAGGGAGAAGATCAATGAATTCGAGGGCGGTGCTTTTATCACGGTATCGACGATCGACGAGATCATCTCCAGCAAGACGCGGGGATCGCATGGCGGAAATGGAGCCCATGGATCGAATGGCTCGCATAAGGCCGTTCCCAAGAGGGGGGCGCATGGAGTGCCGAGCGGAAACGGCAGAAAGCCGCATAAGGATAACCTGAATGAGGGTAATCTTTGGAAACCCTAACTGGGATATACACCTGTGTAACAGTGTTACACGGCTGGAAATGCCCTCGGGAGAAGGCATTCGATTGAAGGAGGAGCGGACATGATACTTTACATCAATGCGTGTGTGCGGAAAGAATCGAGAACGAAAGTGCTCGCGGATCACCTGATCGGAAAGCTTCTTACGCAGGCGGAAAGAAAGGGCGCGAAAGAAGAGGTCGAAGAAGTGGACCTCGGAAAAGTGTTTTTCCCGGTGGCGGACGAAGAATTCATCAACCACCGCGTGGACCTGGAAGAGGCATGTGCATGGGACGATCCGATGTTCGACCTGGCGAAGCAGTTTGCGCGGGCGGATCAGGTCGTCGTGGCGGCGCCTTACTGGGATCTGTCCTTCCCGGCAGCGCTGAAGCAGTACTTCGAGCAGATCAATGTCATGGGGATCACCTTCGAATACACGCCGGAGGGGACGCCGAGGGCGATGTGTAAGGCGGAAAAACTCTACTACGTGATGACCGCGGGCGGCGTGTTCTGTCCGGAAGAATTCGGCTTCGGATATGTGCGCGCCATGTCGGAGAGCTTCTACGGGATCAAGGAATTCGAGTACATCCAGGCGCTGGGGCTGGACATCGACGGTGCGGATGAGAAGAAGATCGTGGGCGACGCGATCAAGGAGATCGATAAGCTGTTCTGATTGGCAGACAGATTACCGGAACGATTGCAGGACCGATTACCGGACCGATTATCTGATCGGCAGTGTGACGTAGATCTTCCAGGACTTATAGACGTCGCCGAGCTCTCTCATGATGTGGAAGCTGTAGAGCATATCGACGACCAGTGCGATGAAAAGTGCGATCGCGATGCGTTTCCTTCGAGGGGTCATCGTTCTGTGTACGAAGCTCATGATCGGCTCATAGCAGTAGTACATGAAAAGCGTGATCATCGCGGAGAATCCGAGGCTGGTGAAGAAGCTGGTGTAGCGCGTCAGGTGCATCGGCAGGTTCGTGTAGTCCCAGTAATAGAAACCGCAGAACTCCTCGACCGTGAAGCCGAGCGCGATCTCGCCGAGCGAGACGAACAGGAAAACCAGCGAATAGTAAAGCAGGAAGTGGCCTTTTTTCGGCGTGCCGAGGACCAGATACATGCCGACGACTGCGATGCCGTAGCCGAGAAGAAACGGCAGGTTCATGTTGCGGTTGTCGATAAAACCGCTTCTTGTTAACATCCACATGTTTTCGACCAGGAATCCAAGAAGCGACACCAGTGCCGCCATCGCAAAAAGCTCCGGAAAAGTGTACATTTTCGGCTGCAGTGTAAACTCGTCTTTTCGTTTCCAGATGATCTCCATCGGAACGCCCCCTTATCTGATTTTCCCCCTGCTTCCTATATCTCAAATGTACGCCTCTGCGTTTCCGAATTCAAGCGACGGCAATGAAAACTTTATAAAACCTTTACCCTTTTTCCGCTTCTGTTTCTCCGCGAAAAGCACTTGTCTGTGCCTTCCGTTTTTCCATCGCGGCCGGTCTGCTATAATGGCAATAGATTAGCCTTATCGTGAGGTACACATATGAAGAGATTTTCACTGGATAAAGTGCAGATAACGGAGCCGCGCTGGGTCGAAAAGTTCGACCTAAATGCGGCTTTTCTTGATGAGATGGATGTGGAGAGAGTGCTCGCCGGTTTTCGTAGGACCGCCGGGATCAGTACCGATGCGGAGCCCTATGGCGGCTGGGAAAGCGGCCTCATCGCAGGTCATGGCGTGGGTCACTATTTCTCGGCGCTCGCGATGCGGATCGTGTATCTCTGCGGACAGGCGGTCGCGGCAGGCGAGGCGATGAAGATCTCAGAATGCATGGAGATCCGAAAATCCCTCGAGTTCAGTAAGTCACAGGCTGAGAAAATCGTCGCGGGCCTTTCCGAATGCCAGGAAAAGTACGGCAGCGGATTCCTGTGCGCGGCGGATATTCCGGATCCTGAGAATAAGGAGCTCCAGTTCGATATTCTCGAGGGAAAAGCACAGGGCGAGCAGTGGGTGCCGTGGTATGCGCTGCATAAGGTGCTTCAAGGCCTGATCGATCTATGGGAGATCGCGGAAGTCGACGGCGCGAAGGAAGTCTGCCTGGCTCTGGGCGAGTGGACCTGCAACCGTGTCCTTTCCTGGGATGAGGAGACGAGAAAGAAAGTCCTGAGCGTCGAGTTTGGCGGAATGAATGACTGCCTCTATCAGCTTTATGGTCTTACAGGAGATGAGAAGTACCGGCGCGCGGCAGTTGCCTTTGATCAGCCGGAACTCTATGCGGATCTTCTCGGATTTAAAAACCGTCTCAAAGGTGTTCACGCAAATACCACGATGCCGAAGATCATCGGGTATCTGAGAGGCGCAGTTGCGGGAGCTTCCGGCGCTTCGGATGAGGTCGGAAAAGGGGCGGCAGACTCTTCTGTGAAGACCGGCGGCACTGCTTCGGCAAAGCCGGCGGATGAGGCGGATGACCGCGAGGCGAGGATCTCCGTGGCGGAGCGCTTCTTCGATATAATCAGCACGAAGCAGAGCTATATGACGGGCGGCGTCGGCGACATGGAGCACTTCTTCGAGGACGGGCTTCTCGACGGATCCAGAACGCAGTGCAATGGCGAGAGCTGCTGCGCGCACAACATGATCAAACTTTGCCAGATGCTTTTCGAGCTGACGGGGAAAATAAAGTATGCCGAGTACATCGAGCCGATGGCGACCGGCTACTATAAGCTGTATTCGCCGGCGCATCCGGCGGAAAATCCGTTCTGGTGCTGCGTGGGAACGGCGATGGAGGACTTTACGAAGTTCGAGGATCAGGTGTACTACCGCGATGGCGACACGGTGGTCATCACGCAGTGGATCTCCTCGGATATCAAGGTCTCAGAGAACCGAAGATTGTCGCTTCAGGTGGATCTGGAGGAAGGAAAGCTGATCCTGCAGCACCACGATAAGACGTATTCGGCGGACACGATCCCGGACTGTTCCGATGGAAAAGTCCACTCTCCCTGTGAGGAGGAGACGCACGTGAAACTCCGTGTTCCGCGCTGGATCAAGAACCGCAGCAAGTACCTCCCGGACGACCAGGATTACCTCAATCTGATCCTGGACGCGGTCTCGCGGATCGTAATGACTTTCGAGATGGAGATCGGTGCGCATCTCCTGCCGGATTCGATCCCGCTGCCGGCTTCAGATGCGAACCCTGCTTCAGATGATCCTTCGGCAAAAGCACCTTTCTTTGCGACTTCTGCGCCGCGTGTTCCGGCCATCGGCTTTTCGTACGGCCCGCTGGTCCTCTGTGTCCCGCTCGGAAATGAGAAGTGGGGGATCACGGAGGTCGCCGGTATCGATGTTGTCGCGCCTGCCTGGAAGGTCGTCTTTGACGCGTCAGTGAAGACGGATATCCACTACGGAAGGACAACGAAGGCTGTCCTCGACAGGGAGTTTCTCACGCTTCCGGAGGGCATTTCTGCAGAAGGCATAAAGTCGCATCCGGATAAATATGTCATTCGTAAAGAGGACGGAAAGCTCGTCCTGACCGGACTTTCTGACTGGAAAGAGGAAGCGGTCGAGCTCCCGCTGATCCCGTATTATCAGACCGGAAACGAGCGGTACGGCATCTACTGGTATCTTAAAGAATGTTCGCGTAATTGACGGGAAACGGCGAGAGAATGACCAGAAACGAGAGCACCCGCACGATGTTGGTGGAGTAGTATAATGATTCTGTTGATGGATCGATTGATGGATCAATTGTTGAAATGATTGATGGATCGATCGAAAGTCAATTTGGGGATAATAGGGGGATATGATTATGAGACAGTGTCCGAATTGTCATGCGGAAATCAATGATGTGGATAAGTTTTGCTGTTATTGCGGGTATCAGTTCCCGCAGGCAGAGCCGGCGCCGGTGACCGGCGCACCGCAGCAATATCAGCAGCCGATGTATCCGCAGTATCAGCAGCCACAGGGACAAGTGCTTTTCCCGCAACAGCAATATCCGCAACAGCAGGTTCCTCCGCAGCCGATGAACCAGCAGTACCAGCAGCCACCGATGGGAGCGCCTATGGGCCAGCCCGTAGTGGCTTCGCCGTATGCGCCGAATAAGATAAACGGGCAGCCGAGTCCGGATACGATCGGAGTCAGAGTGATCATGCTGATCTTCATGTGCGTCATCGCGGCCGTTCCGTTTTTCCAGATGTTTGAAGCTTTTGGCGAAAATGTGTCTTCGTTTGATCTGCTGAAGTGGGTAGCAAATGTATCTGATACCGTTAGAAAACTCGGAGTCAAAAGCGAGGAAATCGGTGGCGTTGCGATATTTGTGTATGTAGCGACAGTGTTCTTCGCGCTTGGCATCGTTGCCACGATTGCAGGTATTGCCGATCTTTCCGGCTCGAATAAGAAAGTGGAGAAGTTCTGGGCGAATCTTTCCGGAGGTGCGCTGGGAGTTCTGATGGGCAATTTCATGATCTTAATTGCGTTGCTTGCGCTTAAAGGTTCTGAAAAATCACTGTTCCACGGGGCTTTTGAGGTGTCCGGAGGTTTCTACATGGCGCAGTTCGGAATATTCGTTTTCTTCCTCATCGCCAGGATCTACTTCAGCCGTTGGATGAAACTGAATAAACAGCTGACGATGGCAGGGTATAACGTGAAGTAATGACGATTCCCTGTTCGCCGTCACGGGCATTTGTTACACTTTCTTAACGGTTGCTGCGTTGAATATCACTTATACATTGATTAAAATAATAATGATTAATTGCGCTAATTAGTAGCTCTTCCTAAGGGTTAAGGAAGGGCAGGACAGCATAGGCGGCATAGGAGGACAATAGTTATGAAGCATAGTAAGAAGCTACTATCTTTACTGATCACGGCATGCATGGCGGTCAGCCTGATCCCGGCCACAGCCATGGCAGATACGGCGAAGACGCCGCAGACCAGGATCGCTGCAGTCAGCAGCATGACAAAGCAGAGTAAGGATGTAACGAGATATACCACGATTGAAGAAGCGGCAGCTGCCGTAAGAGCGAATATGGTGGCCCGTGTGGAAGAATTTACCGTCGAGTACCAGTTCCCGGAAGAGGCCGGAACCGCTTCGATGACTATGGATGAATTAGATGAGTATTGCGGTGTCGTTTATAACGAGATCAAAGAACTGGCGTGTGCGCATACCGGAGTCCCGTATGAAGGAGACTATATAGAGTGGCATCTAAAATCTTCCGGAGCAACCATGGGGTATACCAGTACCTATGCGGCTTTCGACTTCCATATCAAGTATTACACGACAGCTGAGCAGGAAGCTCAGGTAGCCAGCACGATCAAAAGTGTTCTTGAATCACTTGATCTGGAAGGAAAATCAGATTACGAGAAATTCATCGCGATTTATAACTTTGTCACGAAGAATACGAAGTATGATAACGCGAACCTGAATAATGCCAGTTATACGCTGAAATACTCCGCATATGCCGCATTGATCAATCACACTGCAGTATGTCAGGGCTACGCAAACCTTCTTTACCGCATGCTGCTTCAGGCCAAAATTGATAACCGCATGATCACCGGAAAAGGAAACGGCGGAGATCACGCCTGGAATATCGTTAAGCTCGGCGATAAATACTATAACGTGGATTCTACATGGGATAGTAAGGATGTCGGAGTGAGCTTCTGTGGAGAGACGACCGAGTATCATTATTTCATGGTGTACCGGCTGAAATCGGAAGCGGAATTCCCGAAGCATACCCGCGATGATAAGTTTACGACAGAGGAGTTTAACACCGCATATCCGATGAGCACGGAAAGCTATGCTGTTCCGACATTCCTGGGTCATTCTGTTGCAATCAGCGACGAGATCGCAGTGAAATTCCTCGTAGATATTCCGGACAACGTGGACAAGGATTCGGTTTATGTTGTTTTCTCTCTTTCTGATGGACGAAGCGACAGAGTGGATCTCGCTGATGCAAAAAAAACAACGTACACAGATTCCTCGTATTTCTTTACCTGCAGGATCAATTCACTGGAGGTTGCGGATACGATCACAGCGACACTGCACTACGGAACAGTGGGCGATACGGTCGAGAATACCTATTCTGTCCAGCAGTACTGCGAGGACATTCAGGCGCGCGGAGGATATTCCCATTACGTGGTCGATCTTGTAAAGTCGCTCCAGAACTATGGTTACTATCTGCAGAAGTCTGGATGGACAGATAATCTGACACATACGGAAGCGACTCCGGCGACCGAATTAACTGCGGATGATATTGCGAGAGTGAAGCCGCTTGTAGAGCAGTACGCATTTGTCAGCCCGGTCGGAAAGAACAATATTACTGCAGCGGCATACTCCGTGGGAATGAGCTCCAAAACGAACCTCTACGTGTATGTACAGCTGGCGGAGGGCCATTTCTATCCGGATAATTCACTATTCAAACCGGTTGACCTTAACGGGCAGCCTAGATGGTATGTTTACACGTTCGATGACATCGACGCGAGATATTTAGGCAATATGTATTCGATCAACGGTGCGAGAGTCAGCGTTCTTTCCTATGTGAATGCTTTCTTAAACGGAAAAGCACGCGACTATGAAGTTGAGAAGAAGCTCGCACTGGTCGCTCTTTATGACTACTACGCAGCAGTTGATGCATATGTAAACATTCCGGTAAATGCATAAAGGATGACAGGGAAAAAGGAGTAGAACATGGATAAGTACGAAGTATTAGATTTAGAAATCATCAATTTTGAGATGAGTGATTTGATCATAACCAGTAATCCCGGAGAAGCCCCCGGAGATATTGTCGATGAGTAATTGCTGTCATCTTTAAGACTATGGATTAAGCAGGTCCCGGAAGAGCATATTCTTCCGGGGCTTTTTCTTTTCGCGAAAAGCACCTGCCCGCATGGTATAATGCTGGAAACGGCATTTAGGAGCAGAATGAAGGAGCGGAATATATGAGTGAGCATCTGGATATCATTTGCATGGGTACGGCCCTGGTGGACTCTATTATCAAGGGCTTTGATCCGGAGCCTGTCTCGGCATCCGGCTTCACGGCAACATCCGGTTCGCTGAATGTCGGCGGCGAAGCAGTAAATGAGGCGGTCACGGCCGCCCGTCTCGGCGCAAGTACGGGGATCTTTTGCTTCCTGGGTGATGATCCGGCCGGCGACATGATCTGCTCCTATCTTCAGAAGAATCATGTCGATGCTTCGTGGATCCTCCGCGAAAAGGACCATCCGACACCGGTGACAACGATGTTTGTCAATGAAGACGGCACGAGAAAGTCGATCACGAATTCCTCGCACCGCTATAATTTTCATCCCGAAAAGCACCCGGAGGCCTTCGACGGGGCGAAGATGATGATCCTGGGATCGCTGTTCCGGGCGCCTTTTAATGACCCGGAGATAATCCATGAAGTCATATCGCGTGCGGCGCAAAACGGGACGATGATCTTCGCGGATACGAAGCTCCCGAACTTTGTAAAACTCGGTCTGGACGATATTTCGAAGACTCTTCCCCTGATCGATTTCATCACGCCGAATGAAGATGAGGCGAAGTACTATACCGGAAAAGAAGATCCGGAGGAGATGGCGGATGTGTTCCTCTCCTATGGCATTAAGAATGTTGTTATTAAGCTTGGCGGCAAGGGCTGCTTCTTCAAGAATGCAGAGTATTCTGTCTCGCTTCCGGCGTTCCCGATCGATGCGGTGGATGCCACCGGTGCAGGGGACAGCTTCGTGGCGGGCCTTGCCTCGGAGATCCTGCGGATGAGAGAGGCAGCAGGAGAGGGCGGTGCAGGAAATGCCAGTGCAGGTGCAGGCGGTGCAGAAGAAGCCGCCGGGCAAGTGCTTTTGCAGAAGAATAAGATGGAACAGGCGCTTCGGTTTGCCAGTGCGTGCGGCGCGATCTGCACGACGGCGGTCGGCGCGGGGACGGCGCTTCAGAGCCGGGAGCAGGTTCTGGCATTTCTGCAGAAGATGGACTAAAATCCGGGAAACACGCTGTTTCGTCCTTTAGGATTGCTCCCTGACCAACTTTAGGAATTCTTTACTATTTCTTGGCGATTGCTTGAACCATGTTGTTTAGGATAGAATTATGAAATGCGGCGGGCAGGGAAATGAAAAAGACGCCCGAAAGCCCGTTTTCGGTGAAATATGGGAACAAGGAGCACCGGGAATCAAGCCGCGAAGTTGGGAGAGTATAAATGTTAGTAGTTAATCGTGTTACCAAGATGTATGGAAAAAATGCCGCGTGCAAGGATGTTTCCTTCACGCTGGAACCGGGATCTCTGACGGTTCTTCTCGGGCCGAACGGCGCGGGCAAGAGCACGATCATCAAGTCGATCATCGGTTTTCTGAAATATGAGGGCGAGATCACGGTCGACGGATTCCCGAATAAGACCTCCGAAGCCCGAAAGATCATGGGCTATATCCCGGAGCTCCCGTCACTGTATCCGAATCTTACGGTCATCGAGCACATGGAGTTTATCGCCCGTGCGTACAAGATGACGAATTATAAAGACCGCATCGAGATGCTTCTGAACCGTTTCGAGCTGGCCGACAAGAAAAAGAAGTTCGGCGATGAACTCAGTAAAGGTATGCAGCAGAAGCTGAACCTGTGCATCGGCCTTCTTCCGGACCCGGACATCATCCTCATGGATGAGCCGCTCCTGGGCCTCGACCCGCACGCGATCAAAGAACTCAAGAACTACATCGAGGAGATGCGTCAGGCCGGAAAAACCATGCTGATCAGTACGCACATCATTGATAGTGTCGATATGCTGTGGGACAGAACAGTTATCATGCAGAACGGTCAGGTCTGCGCAAACGTCACCCGCTCCGAGATCGAGAGTGCCGGAAAGACACTCGAAGATCAGTTCTTCCTCGTCACCGAGGGTATTTCTCCCGCTTCGGTAAAAGCACCTGTAGAAGCAGCTTCGGATGAATCCGGAATTGCATCCGGGGACAGTGCTTTTGGCGCGGAAAAAGAGGACGCTGAAGCGAAGGGAGCGAAAGACTGATGAGACTATTTTTCTATTACACCTTTCACACCTTCATCAATACGATCAAGAAGGTACTGAAAACGTGGGTCGCGGTCATGCTTGCATGCCTGGTTGTGGGTGTGCTGATCGGACTTGGGATCAGCGCGATCTCTCCGAAGTCCGATAAGGATAAAGATAAGAAAGATACCGAGGTCTCCGTAGTCGTCGGCGAGGACGGCGAAACGGTCGTATCGCCGGATGGCACGGAAGAAACATCGGCGAAGAAGCATAAGCTGCCAGGCTTCCTTACCGAGCGCGGCAAGACCGCAAACGACCTGGTCGGACTCATCATCAGCGCAGTGTTCTTCCTGACACTGGCGATGAATATCTCGAATGCGAAGTCATCCGGAAAGATCTTCAAACCGGCCGACGTGCCGATGCTGTTTGCCAGTCCGATGAAACCTCAGTCGGTCCTCATGTTCCGCCTGATCGGCACGCTTGCAATGTCGCTGTTCCTGTCGATCTACATGCTGTTCCAGCTGCCGAACCTCATCTACAATGCAGGTTTTACCACCTGGGGCGCGATCTCGCTGATCATCGCCTACGGCCTGATCCTGGTCTTCGGCACACTCGTGCAGGTCACATTCTACACGGTAATGAGCAGAACAAAGCGCGGAACATCCGGGCTGTCCACATATGTCATCATCGCATATTCCATCATCGCAGGTGCTTTTGCCGCATACGTAATGGCCACCGGCAAAGACTGGCTCACGGGTGCCTTTGACTTCTTCGCAAGCAAATACACCTTCTGGGTTCCGTTCTGGGGCTGGATGCGCGGTATGTGCTATCACGCGATCGAGGGCGAAGTCGCCATGTCGCTACTGTATCTGGCGCTGTTCCTGTTCTCCTGTGCACTGATCGTCGCCCTGATCTGGAAGATGAAGGCGGACTTCTACGAGGATGCGATCGTTGAGACCGATAAACAGGCAGCGCTTATGGATAGCGTGAAAAATGCTTCCAAGGGCGGTGTCATGGTCCGTCAGAAGGAAAGAAAAGGAAATATCGACCGCGACGGATTCCATCACGGTTCCGGTGCGAGTGTATTTCTCCATAAGGCGATCTTCAACCGCCTGAGATTCAGCAGATTCAAGATCTTCTCGAATACTCTGATCGTCTTTACACTGGTTGCGGGATTTGCGGCCTGGATAGCAAAAGATGCGAATACCGGATCCGTCGATCCGTTTATCATCCCGGCATGCGCGCTGACATTCCTGATGTTCTACAGGACCCTCGGTAACCCGCTCCTGGAGGACACGAAACGTGAGTTCTTCGTACTGATCCCGGAGCCGCCGCTGACGAAGATCTGGTACTCCCTCCTCGGAAGTATCGCGGTCAATGCGATCGACCTGATTCTTCCGGTTGTGGTCGCAGCGATCATGCTCGGCACATCGCCGATGGTAGTGATCGGATGGTTCGTATTTATCCTGTCCGTGTCGCTCTTCGGTACGACGGTCGGTGCTTTTATCGATGTATCCGTCCCGGGCGAAGCGGGCTCGACAATTAAGACATTCGTGCAGATCATGATGCTGTACTTCGGACTTCTTCCGGCAGCGGTCTTCATCGTGGTCGGTGTGGTGCTCCACGTCCCGACGCTCATGCTCATCATCGGCTCGGCTGTGAATATCGGGCTTGGAGCCCTGTTTACGCTGATGACGCCGCACTTCCTGGTGAACCGGTAATCCGGTGCGCTGCGGCAGGCCCGCGACAGGCGCGGAAGGAGTGCTTTTGAAGTAGAAAAATGCAAAACTCCCATGCGAAAAGAAGACGCGTGGGAGTTTTTCTATGGCTGAGTGGAAGAAATGTAGGCTAGAATTGCGAAAAAGCGGAATATAGCTGAGTGCTTTTCGCGAAGAAGTAGGCTAGAAACTCAAAAAACGAAAATATAGCTTATGTCAAAGTAGGCTAGAATTACAAAAATCGAAAAAATAGCTTATTGCGACAGGAAACAAAATAAGCCAGAATTTGAAAAATGCAAAATATGGATTAGTTCGCAGTAAGCTAGAAATCGATAAAATCGAAATATAGCCTATCCTGCCGCAAAAACCAGTAGGCTATAAATTACAAAAATGGAAATATAGCTGACATCTGCGAAAGGAAGGTCGGATTTTGACAATAAAGTTCGGTTTTCGGTGCGTCGCGAAGGGTAAGTTTTGCTATAATATAGCGCGAAAAGATGAAATGACGAATCTGACGTAAAGAGGAATGACATATGCGTAAGAAAAACCTGAAACTTCTGCTTCTGCTGATCACCGCGGTGATCGCGCTGGGACTTTTTGCGGGATGTAAGAAGAAAGCGAAGAAGACGGAAGCGCCGGCGACCACGACGACAACGACGGCCGAGACTGTGACGGAGACGACGGAAAGCACGGAGACGACCGAGGCGCCGACCACTACGGAAAAGGCGACCGAGCCGACTACGGAAAAAGCACCGACGACG
>ONFC01000089.1 GCA_900317035.1 uncultured Eubacteriales bacterium | reverse complement strand
CATAAAAAGCCTGTCTGGATCCGTCATGTGATGGTCCCGGGGATTACTCTGATCGATACGAAACCGGACGGTCAGCCGTTTAGCTCTGAAGAAGAGTGGAGATCCGCAAATGCCGAGCTCATCGATGGTATACGTAGAATGAACGATTATTCATGCATCGAGAGAGTGGACCTTCTGCCGTTCCATAAGATGGGTGAATATAAGTACGAAGAACTGCATTTTCCGTACGAATTAACGGACACAAAAGAGCCCACCGATGAGGTCATCGAGTGGGCTGAAAATGCTCTTAAAGAAGTGCGCCAGTCACATCATTAAGCGTAGTTTGATTCGACGTATTCGTAGACCATTTTTGATACTTCAGCGATGATATCCTGTGCCTTTTTCGCATCGCCGCTCTCTGTCATCACGCAGAGCACATAATCTTCGGAGCCGAAAACGATTGCAACGTCGTTGTTTGCGCCGTAGGAGGTGTTAAAACCTACTTTGTGCGCTACTTTTACGTCTCCGGGAACTCCGCCCGGTACGCCCCAGTTGTACTCGGTGTTGCAGAGGTCGTCGATCAGGGGCTGATAGTGTGTCTCATTGCCTCTATAGTCCTTGTAGAGGTGCTCCGCGTACTTCGCAAGGTCGATCGCAGAGGTGCGGCGGCGGCCATTCTGGGCGTTTCCGGCGTAATCCGTGTATTCTACCTTGCTTCTGTAGTCTACAACTGCGCTGATCGTCTTCAGGTAGTTGTTATTTACGGCATCTTCACCGCCTAATCGGCGGAGGACCATGTTCGTTCCGCAGTTATCACTGATGGTGATCGAGCGGTGCGAAACCTCCTGAAGAGTGTACTCTGTACCATCTGCGGAATTCTGGATGTTTCCGGTACCTGCTTCGTAATCGCCCTGCGGATATCCTGCAGCGTTGTACTTCATTTTCTCATCGAGAGTGAGCTCGCCGGCAGCGGCTTTCTCGTAGAGGTAGGTGTTGTACGCGATCTTGATGGAAGAAGCTGCTACGATCGGATCGCTCTCTTTAACACCGAGTGTCTCGCCGTTGTTCATGTTGATGTAATACACGCCGTAGCGGCCGTTCTGGGATGTGAGATAATCAGTGATCTTTGTCTGAAGTGCAGAGAGGTTCGCAGAGCGTGTCGCTGCATCAACAGTCTGTACTTTTGCTGCGGTGGTCTCGGACGGTTCCGTAGATTCACCCTGCTGGGTCTCCGGCGGTGTGATCACGTTTCCGGACTCGTCTGTCTCAAGCGGAACAGAAGAGGCGGTCACGGAAGTCGGAGTGACCTCTTTCTTTCCCTTTTTCATGAGTTTTGCGATAAAGATGACGTCTAAAATGACGCAGACCATGCAGATGAAAAGACATGTGACGACGAAGAGCTTTCTTCTGTCGTTTCTGGATCTGCGCCGTGGGCTTCTGGTGCCATAGATATTTCCATAGCCTGCACTGGCATTATGTTTCACGGTAGGTTCTCCTTATATATACGGTGCGGCGGGGGCGATGCGAAGGGCCGGTCAAGTGCTTTTGAAGATGCCAAATGATGATGTGACCGGTTAATGCCTTGCTGCCAGGGCCGCTTAAATTCTTGTTAGTGTGTACCACAATTCTAGCATCGTAAAGTTACGATTCGATTTGCATATTGTAACAGTACATATACATAAGGACAAGGAAGAGATTTTTGACTTTTGCCTGTTTTCAGGGCTTTCGGGGTCTTTTGTGACTAAACTCTTATATTACGTCCGCAAAATTATAACTTTTGTCCGCGGCAAAAGCACTTACAGCCGGTCCTGCAGGCTCTGTCTTTCGGCGGAGCGGAGCAGGTCGGGGATCGAGCGGGACATGTCCGTCCTGGTCGCAAATCCGAAGTGTGCGCGGAGCGGTACGCCGTTGACGGTAACGCCTGAAAAATCGCACTTGCAGATATTCGCCAGCGCCTCGGCGGTCGCATGGTCGGTATCCGGAAGAAGGATGATAAATTCATCACTTCCCCAGCGCGCCACCGTACCGGTTTCCTTGACCGCTTTCATCAGCAGTTCGCCGACCTTGATCAGCAGATTATCACCGGTCGTGGTGCCGTAGTTTTCGTTGATCTGATGCATGCCCTGGATGTCGATCACGATGATGCTGAAGGGCACGGTTTCTTCGCGCTCCGCTTTCGTGAAAACATCCTCGCAGTGGATGCGGTTATAAAGCTGCGTCAGCGGATCATGGTAGCTCAGGAAGAGGTTCTTGTTCTGCGACTGCTTGAGCGCGGTGATGTTGTTGACGTAGCAGGAAATGCCGATGATGTTTTTATTTTCGTCGAGGATCGGCGCGTAGTAATACTGCCAGAAGATCGCGGTCCTGTCGTTGTCGCCGAACTTCGAGATCTGTGAAGTATATTCGCCTTTCAGCGTCTGCTCCAGATCCTTGCGGATGACCTCGCGGATGGTGTCGTCCGTGATGTGGTCGAGCAGCTTGTCGCCGACATGGATCTCACTGTGCCACATACGGAGCATCGAGTATTTGTGCCGTGTGTTAAATGACGTATAGCGGAAATCGCGGTCGAGCGTGTAGGCCAGTGTCTCCGGGATCGTCTCCATCATGGAGCGCTGGATCGACTGCCATTTTTTCGTCTCTTCCTGTGCTTTTTCGAAATCCTCTTCGAGGTGGTAAGTGTTGGCAAACTGGTTTAGGAAAATGCGGTACATGACCGTCGCTAAAACGATCATGAAGATCGCGTCTTTGATCATGAAAAGCACCAGTGTCCGGCGGTCCACATGCCGGATCGAGGCGAGCACGGTGTGCGAGATCGCGATCCAGACCAGTGTGATCAGTACGAAGAAAAGCACGGACATGAAGCTGTTTCTGATGAATGGAAGAGAGATCTTCTGCCACCAGGTGAGTTTTTTCTCCTCCTGGGTAAAAGGCTCGGTCTCCCGCGGGGAAGGTGCTTTTTCCGAGGTATTCGAAGAAAGAGGGATGTACTTCGACGACGATTTGGCAGACGCCGGCTCATCCGACGAAGGATCGAAATGATCCACGTCGATACCGGCTTCTTTTCTCAGTTTGTCCAGGTCATCTTTATACGTCATAGTTTCCTCATTCTTTGCCGGCCGGGCGCGTCAGGCCCGAAGCCTCACGACAGGTCTTGCTCCGTGTAATACCCGCCGCCGATCAGTATATCCTTATAGTTCGTAATATCGACCAGCAGGGGCGTGCAGAGATAGCTCCTGACAGTTTTACTACCGTTATTATACCTTACATCGTCATTCGTTGACGGTTGTTTTCCATTGAGGAGATCTATGGCCATATTGACAGTCGCGTCCGCCAGGATTCTCGTATCATAAAAAATCGACATCGACTGCTTTCCGGCGATGATGTTTTTTACGTTCGCAATATCGCAGTCCAGTCCGGTAATGACGGGGTAACTGCCGGTGTAATTTGCGACCAGGGAATTGGTAACTCCCAGGGCGGTGCTGTCGTTCGAACAGAGCACGGCATCGAGAGGCGTTCCGTCGCTATAGTATGAAGCAAGGATCGCATCCATTCTAGACTGGGCGACCTCGGTCCTCCAGCCTACTGTTGCGGTCCGGTCAAACTCGATCTGCCCGGATTTCACGACGATATTGCCGGCATCGATGTACGGTTTAAGCACATCCATCGCACCGGAATAAAAGAAAGTCGTATGGTTATCTGTCGCATCTCCGGTAAAGATCTCGATATTCACCGGACGGTCACTGTGCTCGACGTCGAGCTTTTCGATGATATACTCCGCCTGCATCTGACCGGTCACGTAGTTGTCAAAAGTGACGTAATAATCGACTGCATCCGTGTCCATGATCAGGCGGTCATAGGCGATGACGGGGATGTTCTTTCTTTTCGCTTCACTAAGAAGCTGGTGCCACTCGGCGGATGAGATAGGTGCGATGATGAGAAGGCTGCATCTTCCGAGGATCATATCTCTGACCTGGTCGATCTGTGTCTGAGTATCATTCGCGGCATATCGCAGATCGACCTCATATCCGGCCTTTTCGAGTGACGCCTTCATGCGGTTACCATCATCTATCCATCGCCGAAGATTCTTTGTCGGAAGGGAGATGGCGACTTTCTTGAACTGATCACCGTTGGGATCTGTGGGCTTGGGTCCGTTCTCGAGATAATCTTCAAAAGCTTCGCCAAGGACGAGTTTTCCGCCCGATCTTCTTGAAAGCTGCTCGCTCTTGGAACAGGCGCACAGAAGAAGCGCCGGCAAAAGCATCGCCATTATGATCGTCCAGCTGCATGCACGCTTTATCCTGCTGCAAAAGCACTTGCTCTCGTTCATTTTCTTTTCCCCCATGTTTCCTGCTCCCTCGCGGCCCGCGGCGCCAAAAAGCGCCTGTCACGCCTATTATATAACACGCGCGCGTTTTTTTACAGTTGACACTATGGGCGGTGCATGCTAATATTCTTGTAGCATTTTAAGAAAGAGGTACACTTTCATGGAGCATATTAAGACTATCGAAACACGTAACCTTTGCGAGAGCGCAAAGAACGGCGGTTGCGGCGAGTGCCAGACATCCTGCCAGTCTGCTTGCAAGACATCCTGCGGTATCGCAAATCAGCAGTGCGAGAACGAGAAGAAGTAATTCTTCTTTTTCTGCACAGAGCGGGATTTCCCGATCAATGGAAAAAACGGCTGTCTTTGGGTCTTTGCGCAAGGACAGCTTTTTTATGACCTTTGGCAGCGCCAGAGCAGGGCGCCCGGCCGGGTAACAAAACAGTAAACGGCGCCCGCCCGATCCGGTAGGCGCATGACCATTAAATGAACCATGCGGCCGGCCCAGATCCGGCGCGCCTCAGACGAATAAGGAGACCTATGATTCATCAGTACAAACTTGGCGGCTATAACATCGTGCTGGACGTCTGTTCCGGCGCCCTCCATGTCGTGGATGACCTTTCCTACGACATTATCGCGGGACTCGAAGAGATCTACTCGCACCAGGAGAAACTCGACTCGGAAAACGACGGGGAATCCTGCGGCATGATCGACATCGAAACACTCTCGGAAAGAGTGCTTTTCGAGATGCAGAAAAAGTACGCGGGCACCGATATGGGCGACCCGAAGGAGATCCGCGCCTGCTACGATCAGATCATGGAACTAAAGAACGCCGGCAAGCTTTTCACGAAGGATTCGTATGAGCCGATGGCGGGCGAGCTGAAGGCGAGAACTTCCGGTGTGGTAAAAGCACTGTGCCTGCACATCGCGCACACCTGTAACCTGAACTGCTCTTACTGCTTCGCGTCGCAGGGCAAGTACCACGGCGAGCGCGCGGTGATGAGCTTCGAAGTCGGTAAGCGTGCCCTCGATTTCCTGATCGAGAATTCGGGCTCCCGAAGAAACCTTGAAGTCGACTTTTTCGGCGGCGAACCGCTCATGAATTTCCAGGTCGTTAAGGATCTCGTCGCGTATGCGAGATCCATCGAGAAGGAGAAGGGCAAGAACTTCCGCTTCACCCTGACCACGAACGGCGTGCTCGTCGATGACGATGTGATCGATTTTGCGAACCGCGAGTGCAGCAATGTCGTGCTTTCGCTCGATGGCCGAAAAGAAGTCCACGACCGTTTCCGCGTCGATTTCGCGGGCAACGGCAGCTGGGAGAAGATCGTGCCGAAGTTCCAGAAATTCGTGAAGGCCAGAGGAGGCAAAAACTACTACATGCGCGGCACTTTTACGCATGCAAATCCTGACTTCCTCGAAGACATCAAGGTCATGCTCGACCTCGGATTCAGCGAGCTTTCGATGGAGCCTGTCGTCTGCGCCGAGGACGATCCGTCGCGCCTGACGGACGAGGATCTGCCGATCGTTATGGAGCAGTACGAAAAGCTCGCCGAGCTCATGATCCAGCGCGATCGCGAGGGCAAGCCGTTCACTTTCTACCACTACATGATCGACTTAAAGGGCGGTCCGTGCATCTATAAGCGCATTTCCGGCTGCGGCTCCGGCACCGAGTACATGGCCGTCACACCGTGGGGCGACCTCTATCCGTGCCACCAGTTCGTCGGCGAGGAGAAGTTCCTGCTCGGCAACATCTACGACGGCGTCAAGAACACCGCAGTCCAGGACGACTTCGCGGCCTGCAATGTCTACTCCCGCGAGGAGTGCAGAAACTGCTGGGCACGCCTTTACTGCAGCGGCGGCTGCGCGGCGAACGCCTACCACGCCACCGGCTCGGTCCGCGGCGTCTACAAGTACGGCTGCGAGCTCTTCAAGAAGAGAATCGAGTGCGCGCTCATGGTCGCGATCCATCGTGAGTTTAACCAGTAAGATCGATCAGCAAGTTCAAACAGCAAGCTCAGTCAGTGAACTAGCGCTGCGTACGAGTGATTTTACCAAAGAAAAATCAGTGGAGTCGGGGATCCGGAATGAAGCCGGAAATCCGACTCCCTTTATATGTCTTAATTCGCGAAAAGCACTTTCAGACATACGCAGATGCTCTGATTATATGTCTATATTCGCGAAAAGCACTTTCAGACATACGCGGATGCTCTGGTTTTACGTCTGATTTTGAGAAACTCGATTTTCGACATACAAATTGCACCTGTTTTTACGTCTAAAAATCGATTTGTTGAATTTAGACGTAAAAAACACCCCCCAAAATATGTCGGAATTTCAAAAATGCAAAAACAGACGTAAAAACACCATTAAAAACTATGTCTAAATTCCAAAAATCGAAAAAAAGTCATAAATCACCCCGACGAAGATATGTCTCAAACCGCCGCTTGAAAAAATAGACATAAGATGTATGAGTTTTTCGAAGTTGCGCCCAAAAACTCATACATCGCTTCACTAAAAGTATGAGTTTTTCGCTGCCCAGCCCCCAAAACTCATACATCGCCCGCGAACCTGCGAAGAACGATTGACCGCCGCCGTGCGTAGGGGGTAAAATCCAATATGCAAAAGCGAAAAACGCGTTGCTTCGAAGCGGCGCGACACAACGATTCGAAAGGGGGCGGGCATGTGAAGACACCGATCTGTGATTTTGTCAGGGACTACGCGGCGAGCGACACGATCCGCATGCACATGCCCGGCCACAAAGGCCGCGCGGAGGATGAGCAGCTCACGCAGATCGCGCAGTACGATATCACCGAGATCTCCGGCGCGGACGAGCTTTTCCATCCGACGTCGATCATTGCGGAGAGCGAGGCCAACGCCTCCGAGATCTTCGGCTGCGACACTTACTATTCCACCGAGGGTTCGTCGCTTTGCATCCGCGCGATGCTGCACCTCTGCATGACGCAGTCCATGGCCCCTGCAGCCACCCCGGATAACGCAGCCCCTGCGGCCGCCTCAGATAGCACTGCCCCTACGGCAGCTGATACCCCCGCCGCCCCGAGGCCCTGGGTCCTGGCCGCCCGAAACGTCCACGAATCCTTTGTTTCCGCGTGCGCGCTCCTTGGCATCGACGCCGAGTGGATCGTATCGCCGAACATCACGCTCCTTTCCATCGATATCGACGCCGATGATGTTGCAAAAGCACTTGTCTCGGGCATTTCGTCTCACGGCTCGCTGCCTTGCTGCGTATATATCACATCGCCTGACTACGCAGGCCACATCCTTCCGATAAAGGAGATCGCGGATGTCTGCCATAAGGAAAACGTCCCGCTGGTCGTCGATAACGCGCACGGCGCATATCTGAAGTTCCTCGAGCCGTCGGTCCACCCGATGGATCTCGGCGCGGACATGTGCTGCGACTCGGCGCACAAGACGCTTCCGGTCCTGACCGGCGGCGCGTATCTCCACGTTGCAAGTAGCGAAAAATACTCCGCCGAGCGCGTAAAAAATTCCATGCAGTTTTTCGCCTCCACCAGCCCGTCCTGGCTGATCCTGCAGTCGCTGGACCGCGCGAATCTCTGGCTTTCCGAAGGTGGAAAAAGACTCTTCAAAAAGACGGAAGAAAAGGTGAAGAAGATCCGCGCATCGCTTACGGACGGCGGCCTTTCCTGTTATGGCGAAGACACGATGAAGATCACGATCCTGACGCGCGATTTCGGCTACACCGGAAACGAGTTTGCGTCGATCCTCCGCGAGCAGAAGATCGAGGTCGAGTTCTCCGACCCGGACATGATTGTGCTGATGATCACGCCGAAAAACACGGAGCGCGAACTCGAAAAACTTAGAAAGATCCTGCTCTCTATTCCTCCGCGAAAAGCACTTTCCAACGAGGTTTGTGGGTCTGCCGTTTTCCCGGGAAAAAAGATGACGATCCGCACCGCATCGCTCTGTTCCTGGGAGACTATTCCTTTGGAAAAAGCACTTGGCCGGATCGCTGCGATGGGTTCATTTTCCTGCCCGCCCGCGGTTGCGATCGTCATGCCGGGCGAAGTCATCGGGAAAGAAGAAATCGCATCATTTAAGTATTACGGATATACGCATTGCAAGGTCGTCGCGCTCTATTCCTACTGATCCCGGAAAGCCGGCCCTGCTTAAACCCGACCGCTGATTTCTGTTTCTTCTGATCACCGCAATCCCGAAGGCATTTTAGAACACAAACTGATACGCGATGCCGAAAAGCTCTCTTAAGTAATTGCTCGGAAGCCGCCACGGCGGTGTCGCCGCGCCTTCGTTACCGCACGGCAGATCGATGTCCGAAGCGATCATGCTCGCGCGGAATTCATGCCACGAGTTCGTCACGAG
>ONFC01000028.1 GCA_900317035.1 uncultured Eubacteriales bacterium | reverse complement strand
GAGAAGGTGGTCCTTGGCATGCTCGACTTCGTAGCAGGTGTCTCCGAGATAGTATTCACTAACCTGATCCGGATTATAGTGGACGGAGATCTCGCCTTCGGTAAAGCCTTTTTCACCGATCGTTCTGTTATATGATTTGTGATGTTTATACTCGACGCCATTTACGGTGAAACGGTATTCGAGTTTATCCGAGTCGACGGAGCGCCTATGGGTCTCTTCCGTAACTGTATCGATATATCCCTGAGTTGTCGCCGTACAGCGGTCACGCTTGGCCTTGGCATCGTCAAGTTCTTTTAGCGTGGAGACGAGGAGAATGACCAGGAAAACAAAAATGACGGCATAAGCGATCCGATATAATAAAGCAAATCTCCTCATGAGAAGTCTCCTTCCTGCGTAATCTGGTACATATATCTTAACGTCATTTTACCATATGCTCTGCTCTCTTTGCGCCGTCGCGGAATAATGACCGGGATATATGTGATATAGTATAAAGAAAAAAACAGATATCCGAATATTTCATCCCTTCTATGTGTCTTATAAGCAGATGCGGATCTTAAAACCGGGAAATGACAGAAAAAGAACTCGAGAAACTATATAAAGAAGCTTACAAAGCGGTGTACTGGACAGCTCTTTCTATCCTTAAGAATAAGGAGGATGCGGAAGACGTGGTCCAGGAAACATTCATCACGGCGTTTGAACAGTATGACTCTCTGAAAGATAAGTCAAAAGCAGTCGCATGGATCAAAAAGATCGCCGCGAACAAGAGCCTGAACATCGTGACCAGAAAAAGAACGGTCAACGTCGGTGATGAAGTGCTGGAAGAGGTCGAGGATATCGGAGATAATTTCCTTCCGGATTCGATGATCGAATCGGAAGAGACACGAAAGATCATCATGGATATCATCCACAACTCGCTCTCTGAAGATACCGCAATGACGATCATTCTTTTTTATTTCGATGAGATGTCGATCAAAGAGATCGCAGAAGCTTTGAATATTCCTCAGGGTACCGTCCTTTCTCGATTAAACTATGCCAAGAAAAAGATCAAGAAGGAGGTTGAGAAGTATGAAAAAGAGAATAAGGATAAGCTGTTTGCGATGGGTCTGCCGTTCCTGAGCATGCTTTTCGAAAAGGAAGCCGAGCAGGTGCCTTTCAAGCCTATGCCTGCATCACTTCTACAGCTTTCCGCATCTTCGAAAGCCATTACCGCAGGAGCAGCATCTACCGCTGCAAAAGCATCCGCCGCCATCATTATCCGGAATGTTACCATCGGGATCGTGACGGCAGGCGTTATCGGAGGAACCGGTTATTTCGGATACCGGGCACTTGTGAAGACGAAAGACAAAACTCCGGAGTCTTCTATTTCCGTAGAGGACTCAGGAGAACAGAACGGTTCTTCTGAAGAAACCGGGAACACGAAAAAAGTCATCAATGTCCTGGGTATGACTCCGGATCAGCTCGATCTTTCCGGAGGATATGTGCGGACCGGCTCCTGCCACAATTATCACGATGATACCGATGAGAAAGAGCATGAGCAGTACTACGATGAGGATGGCCTGCTTGTTCTGGAATGCGGTTATAACGAAGAAAATGTCCTTATCTATTCAGATTATTATATCTACGATCAGGACGGCCGCATCACCCGTGAGGAACACTGGGATGCATCGGACAAGACACGTGGTGTCTATAAAGAATATACCTACGGTGCTTATGGCATCGAGCGTATGGATACCGGCTTCTTCGAAAAGGACCCGGAGAAAAACGAAGTGTATGAGTACGATGATCAGGGCCGCCTTAGCAGAGTGACCAGATACGGTGCCGGTTCCGATAAGACGTTCTGGTACTGCGACTACGAGTATGCAGATGACGGAACATATACGACAAGGGTCACCGAATGGGATATGCTGAAGCAGAAGATGGTACAGTCCAAGGATTATAGTAAATACAGTGCCGACGGAAAACTGCTGGACGAGTATCGCGCGCTCCAGGGTGAACACTTCATCTATACGTATGATAGCCAGGGAAAACTTACGCTGGTGGAGCACTCTTATAGTAAAAAACTAAATGATACCACTTCCTATGAATATGATGAGAAGGGCCGTCTGATCAGCAAATCCAAGCTGTATGGCAAGAAAGAGTGGATGAGTTATACCTACGAATATAAGGACTTGTAAGCCCCGGAAAAAATTTTTAGAAAAATTTTTCAAATCTTTCGAATAAAATGCCTCCTGTTTGTGTCTTTAGTTATGAAACACGGACAGGAGGTTTGATTTAATGATGATTTAAGAAATTTACAGGTATTCTGAACAAGATGAAAAGGCAGGACGGGATCGTCCTTCAATGAAAAGAGGAGAAAGAAATGAAGAGAAGTAAATTAGCAACTGTTTTAGGTATTTGCCTGGCTGTTTCCATGATGGCCTCGGCATGCGCATCCAAAAAGGATGAGAAGGGTTCGAAGAAGAACGCTTCCGGGACTTCGGAAGTTACAGAGTTGACGGAAGAATCCGGATCCGAACTAAAGGAAACTAGTAAGAAAGAGACTTCGGAAACAACAGAAGATATCGATTCGACAACCGATTCCACGACCGCTTCGACAGCGGAACCGACCACGGAAAAGGAGAAAGGTTCCGAAGAGACGACTCTCTGGGAGCTGGATGAATCCCTGAAGTTTGAAGATCACATCCCGGCATTTACCGGCGAGGAGCATGAGACGGAGAAAAAGAAGAAAATCACCATTTATTCTGCCCAGATCGGAGATGGGTGTGAGACAGTGATCCCTGCTCTTAAGGAAGATGCATGGATAAAGAGCCTGGGTCCGATCACCGATTACTATAAGGAAAGTGGCAAGTGTGCAAAAGGAGACGGACAGTCTCCCTGGAGCTTTAGGTATTCCATTGCCATGAGTACCGCTGCCGGGAAAGAAAATGGCAGCGATGGGCTGCAGCTGGGTACTCCTTTTGAAGTACAGTACCAGTACAATACTGCCCAGTTTGAAGGAGCTTTCTTCGTGTCCGTTAAATTCTATAAGCTCGACTTCTCCGATCCGGAAGTGCAGGAGAACGTATTCCGTATAGTAAAGGACGTCTATGGCGAAGACCTGGGAAATGTGCTTCTCTACGGAAAGGAGACAGATGCGGATAAGGCGGCAAAGAAGCCGAATAATATGAATGTAACTGTCAAGAAAGATGAGATGAGAGTCCGCTTTACCAGAACAGCCATGGATCTCGGAAAACCCAATGCCAGCCTTTATTTCTGCGTGGACATGAATCCCGGAAAGGATACAGGTATCTATTACCAGGGCAACTATTCGCCGATCGCGGAAAACTTCGGAGGACTTCCGAATGAAGTGCTCGGAGGCGATATCGGAAACGAGAACATTCTTGATCCGGTGACTTTCGGAAATAAATTCTATAACGGTTCGAAGGAGACAGCGGAGGAGTCTGTCGAGTACACATTTGAGAGATGGATCAGCGAGGATGACCGCACAAGATATGTAATGGAGTATGATCTGAAGAACCTTCACCTGGCATATTCATTTGGCACGGTAGATGGGGAAGCGGAAAAATGTACTGTAGGCACATATGGTGATACATGCAAATTCCCGGCGGTAAGTCAGGACGGTGAGATCAGAACTGAAATCATGGCGGAACTGAACCGCCGTCTGGAAGTTCTCTCCGGCGTGAAGCAGAATATCACGCTCGATCAGCTGGAACAGGCAAAGAATAATAAGGCACATTATAACGGACGGGTACGCCTCACTTTTATCATGATGGGAAAAGAGATCGGCAGAGATTACATCATCAGCGCAGATGGCCATGCCCACGACCCGAATGACGGTCACTGGAGAGCAGAATGATTCTGATATAATTAAATTGCATGGGGATGACATTTGAAAAATTCAGGAGGATGAAGGATATGGGATTTCTAGACAATTTCAAGGCGGCTATGCAAAGAGGCGTAGATGCCGCTAATGCGAATATCGAGAGACAGCGCGCCGAGCAGGCGGCAGCTGCCGGTGCGGCCAGACCACAGCCGCAGGCGAAACCTCAGCCACGCACGGGTCACAAACTTCCGGAGGGAGTCGTCATGGCATCTCTGGATGATCTGGAGCCGATCGCATTAGGAACCAATTCAAGAGGACAGGAAGTGATCATGCATGTGCGCGGTGCTTTTCTGGCAAAACCGATGGGAACCTGTACTTTAGATACCGGCGCGCAGAGGACGGAGATCAAGCGTATCGTGCGTGAGACGCTTGCCAGAGAGATGGCGCCGCAGATTGAGTCGATGGGAGACCTCAAGTTTCTGATGGTCTTTGCCAACCGTATGAATCAGACTGTTTGCGAGGCATTAAAGGCACATGGCTTTGAAGCCGCAGTGAAACTGCCGTTAGTGATCCGTCCGAACTGACCGATACATTATAGTTTGAATTTAGAAAGTCCGTCGGGAACACCTGCTCAGACGGACTTTTTTATATTCATAAAGCAACATTTCTGATGATTTGTGTTGTTCATGAGCAGGCATGAAGGGTGATAGAATAGAAATATAAAAAACAGGCACCGGTTTGAAATCAGTGCCTGTTATTTTTTCTTCTTTCCGGCATATGTCATGGCCCGCTTCTGTGCTTCGAAGATGAAATATCCGTCTTCTTCGTAGATCTTCACACCACCGAAGATGGAGATGAGTTTATTCTTATACCAGTCTTTCCTTTTCGTGACCATGAACATCTTTCCGCCGATCCTAAGGCGGTTGAAGCCCTTTTCGATAAAGGTCTTCGCGACTTTGAAGTCCGTATGGTACGGCGGGTTGGAGAGGATCAGGCTGAAGTCGGATCCCGGGACATTGGTAAGTGCGTCCCCTGAGACGAAAACAGCACCTTCGAATCCGTTCTCTTTCATATTTTTCTCAGCTGTCTTTACTGCCAGTTCATCGACATCCGTAAGTACGATGTTTTGAGGTTCTACGCCAAAAGCAGCTGCCGACAGCGACACGATGCCGCATCCGCATCCCAGATCGAGGACCTTATCTTCTTTCTGAAACTCCACGTGCCTGAGCATGGCAAGTGTTCCCTTGTCAGGTTCTCTCGGAGAGAACAGGGAGCTTTCCGTCCGGACGGTAAGTTCTTTATCGTTGAAAGTAACTTTATACATATTTTCTACTTCTGTATTGAATCTATTCTTGCTTCATTATACTATTGTTTCTCTATATTTTAAGTATAGTTTCTAAGTGATCTTCCGGATGTATAATGATGGCAATAAAGAATAGCGAGGTAAGCACTATGAGATTCCAGGAAAGAGAGATCACACTTAAGGACGGAAGAAAGTGTATCCTGCGCCCGAACGGACCGGATCTGGCCGAGCCGATGCTCGATTATCTGAAGAAGACGGCA
Source organism: uncultured Eubacteriales bacterium (assembly GCA_900317035.1). GTDB lineage: Bacteria > Bacillota > Clostridia > Saccharofermentanales > Saccharofermentanaceae > Scatonaster. Next base: position 23,901 of record ONFC01000028.1, on the reverse strand, counting down.
GGTGAAACAGAATTCCTTCTCCGATATCCGGATGAAGTAAACTACACCTTAGAAGGAGAGGTAGATATCCTCGGAAGACTTCTGGAAGATCCGTACCAGATCATGATGGCGCCGATCGTCGATGGAAAGGTTGCCGGTAACGGCGCGATCTTCGGTATCGGTGATAAGCGGAAGATCCGGCACCGCTGTTCTCTCGCTATCGCTCTATATAAAGAATACTGGGGTCTCGGGATCGGGACAGCCATGATCAATTATATGTGCGAGCTTGCCAAGCAGATCGGCTGGACGCAGGTCGATCTGGAAGTTGTTGCCGAGAATACACAGGCACAGGCGCTCTATAAGAAGTGCGGTTTTATCGAGACCGGACGCCGTCACAATGCTCTGCGTTTCGATGATGGCACCTATCACGACGAGATCCTGATGTATAGAGATCTGACGTAAGATTATCCCTGCCTGCTCTTGTGCACGGCACGAAGGACCACACTCAGTCCGCCATAAAGTACGCCGGCCACCGCCCATACGAGCCAGGTGATATCCCATCTGTTGGTCAGGAAACTGATGGTCAGATAGATCGCGGTGATCACCATCCAATAGGCCGGAGTTACGGCATTTAGAACAGTGTTACTTTTCTCTTCTTTACTGTAATCGCCCTCCTGAAGGAGCTTGCTGTAGCCGTCTTTGGTAATGCCTGCGCGGACGATGAGAAATACACCTGCCGCGATGAAAAGAAACATCACGCTGGTAAGTCCCATAAGGAGCGGTTCGTTCTTTTCATCGATGGCAGCTCCGGATAAGAACACGCACACACCGATCAGGATCGAAACCGTTCCGCCTGTGATCGCCCGGATAAACCTGCTCTGGAACTTTTCCGACTTCGCTTTGACCATGCCTTCCACACCATATTCTGCGTCGAAGGATTCCTTTTCCAGATACTCCCATTTATCATGGCTCATCGCAGCCGGGATAAAGTAAATAAGTGAGATGGCCACCATGATGAGAAGCAAAATGATGCCGATCACACCGGCAGGATCTTCTTCGAGGGGGATCACGCCGATCCTTTGAAGAGCCATGGCAGCAAAAAGCGGGATCGGGCAGAGGGTACAGATCATGCAGCCGATGGAGATCTTCTTTGCGAAAGAAGCATTCTCCGTGAGAAAAGCATTCGCCTCCTCCATGGACACTCTTCGCAGTTCCTTACCTGAATCTTCGGATGCCTGATTGGCCGGGCGGTCTTGCTCATCCTTCAGAAGATAGTCGGTGCTTACATTAAAGAGCCGGCTCATCTCCAGGATACGGTTGAGATCCGGGACCGACTGGGCACTTTCCCACTTACTGACCGACTGTCTGGAGACGCCGAGCTTATCCGCGAGGTCCTCCTGCGACCAGCCGTTCTTTTTTCTTTCTTCCATTATTTTTTCTGCCAGGATCATTTCTCTTACCTCTCAATCATCATTATAACAGTTTTGCTCTTCTTTCAGATCTTCAAGACTCCGGTGCACCTGTCTGATGATGTAAGAATAGCTGAAACCACGATTGCCTGCTATCAAGCCGCCTTGGAAATGTGTCAACCGGCAGTTGCAACCGGTGGAAATACAGTTATTTACGCCATTTATTGCGCATCTTTTCCGGAGCCCATCACTTCGTTTTCTGCTATACTGGTCATGGTCCAGAGATAGGGATGAATCGTACCGGTTTTTGAAAAAAGAAAAAATTTTCAAAAAACAGCCAATAAATCTTCTCCGCTATTCGTCTATAGGACAGATGCGGATATTTAGGAGGCTAAGATGACAAATCAAGAACTTGAAAAGATCTACTACGAAGCGTATAAGCCGGTATATTGGACAGCCATGTCTCTTCTCAAGAATGAATCGGATGCCGAGGACATCGTCCAGGAAACATTCATCACCCTGATCAAGTCGTATGACACGATCCAGGATAAGAGCAAAGTAGTTTCCTGGCTGAAGAAAACGGCAGCAAACAAGTGTCTGGACCGGATCAAGCTGACAAAAACTGTCGATGTCGAGGATGATTTCTTTGATAACGTAGAAGATGTTCCCGAAAATTTTCTCCCGGATGCACTTTTGGAATCTGCCGATACGAGAAAAGTGCTCATGGACATCATCGAGAAATCTTTGTCTGAAGATGTCAGAAGAACGATCATCCTCTATTACTATGATGAAATGACAGCAAAAGAGATCTCCGAAGTTCTTTCCATTCCGCAGGGAACCGTACTGTGGCGTCTCAGCTTCGCAAGAAAGAAGATCAAGAAGGAGGTCGAGAAATATGAAAAAGACAATGACACAAAGCTTTTCGCAATGGGTTTGCCATTCTTAACGCGTCTATTTTATACCGAAGCAGAGCAGGTACAGATCAAGCCGATGCCTGCTTCACTAACTGCTATCCTGTCCGCATCTGCCGTGGCTCCAGGCCGTGGAGCTGAGAAAAAAGCTTCGGAAGAAGCACTGAAAAAGGGGACAGATACTATGTTGAAAAGAATGATTATCTCAGGAATTTGCTCTGCACTGGCCATCGCGTCCATTGCCGGATGTATTGTTTTCTATGTTATGCAGAAGAACGAAAAAAAGAATCTCTCCAGTGGGGAAGGCCGATCGAAAATTGCACTGCTTTCGTTACCGAAGGATTCTTCAACAGAGGATGAGCCGGAGGAAACAGATGCGACTGACGATCCGGATATATCTGATACGACGCCGGAAGATCCGGACATCTCGGATCAGGGTACTGATATTGAAACGACCGGATCTTCGGATCCTGCCCCGCAAACTTCGGATAGTGAAACAGCACCGGATACTACTCCGACAGATCCTCAGACCGGATATAAAGTAGTCACCTTCGGAGAGTATGATGGATACGATATCGAGTGGCTCGTACTTGATGAAGATGATCAGGGTATGCTTCTGTTGTCGAAGGATGTCATTGCTGTCAAAGAATATCACGAAAAGACTGAAAAGATTACATGGCAGGATTGTTCGTTGAGAAAATGGCTGAATGGTGATTTCTATGATTCTGCATTCAGTTCAGAGGAAAAAGAACTAATACTCCTGACGGTAAATGAAAATCCCGCTGCTCCCGATTCACCTATCGCAGCTGAGACAGCTACAAAAGATAATGTTTTTCTGCTGAGCATTGATGAAGCAACAGAGTTTTTTCCTTCGGATGAAGGAAGACAGGCTGTCTTCGGCAAAGCAGTTAACAGCAAAGGGAACAGCGCTTACTGGTGGCTGAGAACACACGGATATAGCGACTATGCCGCTTCATTTGTCTTTGATTCAGGATCTATCAGTATGCCCGGCTATGGTATTAATGAAGACAAAAACATCGGAGTGCGACCTGCGATCTGGGTAAGCAAAGATGCTACAGATAAGCTTTTGGAAAAGGAGACGGATACCGATCATCCAACATCAGATAAAGATACTTCTTCGGATCACCAGATCGATGAGAGACTTCTCGGCACCTGGAGCGTCGTGAAGCACGGTGAGACAAGATACTTCACATTCAAAGATGACAATACTTGTTTCATCGAGTGCAAGGAAAACGGTGTAGTAACGGCAACTAGGGATGCTAGCTATACTGCCGACGGTGAGACCATAGTTCTGGATGTACCTGATGAAGGTGTAGAATATGCTAACTACTCAATCGATGGCAACAAGCTTCATCTTAAAGAGGTAGGCACAAATCAGACACTGGTGCTCACAAGAGAGTGACGCTGTTTTTACTTTTTAGCCAGATAAGTTTCGCAGAAATAACCGACGAAGTCCTCGACGGTCTTTCTGCACTGGGTTTCGTCGGTGAGCTCGACCGTGACGCCGTAGCGTCCGGATCTTGTCTCTGACTGCCACTCCGTGAGGAAGAACAGTACCATATCGTCGAAGGCGGTCTCCTCGGAATCGCTAAGTCCGTTATTCAGTTCAGGCGGGATCTTCACGATCCCGTCTTCTTTTGTAAGGCTGAAGTACATGATAGAGTCTTCATTCTTTTCTTTCACCGAAAGATGCGCAGAATACTCTTTGCCCAGCTTTTCACGGATCACACGGTCAGCAGCTTCCTGCGCGACAGTAGTCGTCCTGGAGACCATCTCCAGAACTTCGTCATGGGTATAGACCTTGCCTACGCCGGTCTTTTCATAGTCATCGGTGAAGTCGATATTGTGCTTCACGATGTAGTCATAGATCTGAGGATAACTATGTGTGAGCACGCCGACACTCCTGCTGACATATTCTGTGCCGTCCTTTGTCGTGACAGAGGAATCCCCCGAAGCGATATGGATCTTACTGATCTCTTCAAAAGGGATCTCTACCGCTGAGATCAGACTTTTCTTTACCCGAATTCCGTTTTCTGTCACACTAAACCGTATCACTTTGGTCCTCCATCTCTGCCTGGTTACAGATTGCAATTACGAACATTATATCATGGCAGTTCTTTTCGATATAATAAAAGAAGATATCGATCCGGCCGGTCTTATAAGATCTGGCCGGAGTCCGGAAGGTGTGCTTTATGAGTAATATGAAAATCGAACGCCACATTTTTGATCAGGCTCTGCTTATTTCCCTGCCTGCACGGACGGATCTCCGTGGAGGCATGACTTCGCTTGACATGGATACACTGAAGGAGATCCTTTCTGGCTTTTCGATCCGTGAGCAGAGGCTCTATCGCATGCCGAAGAAGAATACGTTTTTCGGTATTCACTATCAGGAGGAGCCGCATCGTCAGGCTAAGATCGTCACCGTTCTTTCCGGTAAGGGAAGAGATTATGTGATCGATCTCCGATCGGATTCGCCGACATTTCTAAAATGGGAAAGTATCGAACTAGATGCCGGTGAACCGAAACTGGTATATATTCCGGAGGGCTTCGGCCATGCATTTTTGTCTCTCGAGGAAAACACGATGCAGCTGTTTGCCGTGAATGAGAAGTTCATCAAGGGCTATTCCAAAAGCATTCGCTATGATGATCCGGATATCGGCCTGGATCTTCCGGATGTGGATCTTATTCTGTCCGAACAGGACCGTACAGCGCCGTATTCCAGGGAAATGTAAACCACCGTGTTACATTTTGCACATGAGAGTTTCTTGTCGGGATGAAGCGAAATGGGTACAATCATCACTGTAACCGGATGGGAAACACAGCCCGATCCGGTAAGTGAAAAGAAACTTCATCCAGGAGGAAAGATCCATGAATCATATGGGAGAAAAAATAGCTTCTAAGCGAAAAGCATCCGGTCTGACGCAGATCGGATTTGCAGAAAAACTTTCCGTTACCCGCCAGACCGTGAGCCGCTGGGAAGCAGGAACAGTAATGCCGGATATAGAGAAGATATCCGATATTGCGATATTGCATCGATCTTAGGTGTCAGCTGCGACTATCTTTTAAAAGACGATATGGAGATAGATGACGTTCCTTCTGCATCGGTCCCATCGGCAAGTATCGGAACACTTCTTTCCGGGATCGTAGGGAAGAAAGTGAAACTGAATTTCTGCGAAGGTGAAACGGACATCGATCTTTATGATCTGACCGTCACGGTAGATAGTTTCGAAGGCAACTGGATGAAGGTCTCGTCCACGAATAAGAAAGGCGAAACGATCGAAAAACTGATCCCGCTTGCCTCTATACTCTCATTTGAAATCGTGAAGGAGTAAGGAATATGGATGGACTTGTATATGTGGCGCTGGTGTTCGGGCTTATGGGAGTGTTTGCTTTCTGTTCCCAGTCTGATTTAAAGAAGCGCATCAAGCGGCTCGAAGATGAACTTGCTTCAACAAAGGGTTCAAGTTATGCATTATCGAAAGAATCCCTGGCGAAATTTGCGAGAGAAAATATCGGACAGCAGGTGAAGATCTCCTTCAAGGAAGACTGCTGGGATTCGGATGTTATTTCTTACGGAAACACAAAAGGAAAGAATGTCATTTTGGATGCAGATGAAAACTGGATCCTTGTAGAGATCACAACTCCGAAGAAGACCCTTCAGAAGATTTTCCGCATCGATTCTATTGACGGACTGACACTGGTGAAGGGATAAAGTAAGAAAAATACAGGAAGAATTTCAGTTCTTTATATTTATATAACGACACAAGTAAAATCGCGTGCTATTATGTGTGCGAGGGTACGGTGATGCTTTAAAAATCTCAGAAAAAAATCATATGTCAGACGGTTTGGGGTTAACGTCCGGCAGAAAGGAAGTAATGATGAGGAAGCATGTTTATGTACACCGCTTGCGAGAAAGACTTGTGTCGGGATTTCTCTGCGTAGCAATGGCAGGAAGCCTTATGCTGGGGGCAGCTTGGGGCGGACCGCAGGTAAACGCGGATGAGGTACCTTCTATAACAGAAGACTTCGATTCCTACGAGTCGGTGAGCGACGTTCAAGGCGGAAAGTTCGGAAATCCGACATTGGAACTCTCCGCAGACAAAGGGGTAAATGGATCAAAGGCTCTTATTGTAAAAGACAGAACCGAAGGATATTTCGGATACAGTTTTAATCTGAACGAATATATCGGTAACAACATTACCATAACTGCCAAAATCGCATCTGTTGATTCAGCGGATCAGGAAACTGAGAAGAAATTTACAGCTACAGTTGCAAAGAGCATTTTCGAGGCTACTGAACAGCAGTACACCAATCTCGGTTCGGTTACCTGTACGGCAGATGATGACTATCAGGACCTGAGTATTACTGCTGATATTGAAGAGAAATGTACGGCATGTACTCTTTATGTCGAAGGACCTGCAGCGCAAAGCTATATCATCGATGATATTTCGATCACCGTAAATGGCGAGTATAAGGATCCTGCTACGATCGTCCGCACGCCGAGCACTCCGCAGAAGGAAGCTCCGTCGATCGTTGAAGATTTTAACGATTATGAGGACGCATCTTCTAAGAAGGGATTCTCCTTCGGAAATCCGACTTTCACTCTTACGGATGATGGTGCAGATGGTTCGAAAGCTCTTGTTGTTGGAGACAGAACGCAGAACTATTTCGGGTATGCATTTGATGTATCAAATTTCATCGGAAATACGATATCGGTAAAGGCCGATGTGAAAGCGATCGGAACAACTGAACCTGTAAATATCAATGCAACCATCAAGCTTTCCGCCACCGGTAAAGATGATGATTATAAGCAGGCCGGAACGGTCAGCGCGACCAGTGATTCATTTGCAAGCATCGATGGTACTTACGAGATCCCGGCAGATTTTGAGTCTGCAGTGGTATACTTCGAAGCACCGGCAGATGTTGAATTTGTCATCGATAATATTTCTATTACGGTTGTTGGCGAGTATAAGGATCCTACGGCGGTCGTAACTCCGACCGAAGCACCGGAGATCATCGAAGACTTCAATGATTATGAGGATGCATCTTCTAAGAAGGGATCCTCCTTCGGTAACCCGACTTTCTCTCTTACGGATGATGGTGCCGATGGTTCAAAAGCACTCATCGTCGGCGACAGAACTGAAAATTATTTCGGATATGCATTTGATGTTTCAAGATTTATCGGAAATACGATTTCGGTAAAGGCTGATGTGAAAACGATCGGAACAACCGAATCTGTAAGTGTCAACGCTACCATTAAGCTTACTGCCGGTGGAGAAGATGACTATCAGCAGGTCGGAACAGTGGAGACGACCGCGGATGCTTTTGCAGGTATCGACGGCGCTTTCGAGATCTCGGATGATGTAACGGCTGCAGTGGTATACTTCGAAGCACCGAAGGATGTTGATTTTATCATCGATAATATCTCCATTACCGTTGTCGGCGAGTATAAGGATCCGAATGGTTCTTCCGAATCCGGCGATGGGTATGTTGATACTTCCGGATATCCGATCCTGAAGGATCTTTATAGTGGTAAGTTCCTCATGGGTGTTGCTTGTGAGACGATCAGCAACTTCAAAAAATCGAGCTGCGAGATCGGTAACGAAGCAAAAGAGAATCTTATTAAGGCACAGTTTGACAGTATTACTTTCGGTAATGAACTTAAGCCTGCATACAACATGGATGTCAAGAATGTGTCCGGCGACAGAACCGACACTTTCCTGCCGTTTGTAATCAATCCTTCCGCGAAAGAGATGCTTGATTTTGCGAAGGATAACGGACTGAAAGTAAGAGCACACGTTCTGGTATGGCATTCCCAGAATGCGGACGAGATGTTCTATGAAGACTATGATACGAGCAAGGGCTTAGCATCGAAGGACGTGGTCAAGGCTCGTATGACAAGCTACATCGATAACACGATCAAGTATATGTATGAAAACGGATACGCAGATGTTATCTATGCATGGGACGTTGTCAACGAGGCAGTTGAGCCGGGAACAAATGCAGATAATCTCAGAGATAGTCTGTACTACAAGACCCTCGGCAAGGACTTCCTTATGTATGCTTTTAAGCAGGCAAGAGAATCGGTAGATAAGTACTCCTCACAGTTCGGTGGTGCAAAGCCGGGTCTTTTCTATAATGATTATAATGAGTTCCAGAAGGAAAAATGCGATGCCATTATCGCGAACCTCACTCCCGTCAAGGAAGCAGGTTACATCGACGGTATCGGCATGCAGGCGCATGTTTCAGACGGAACGAATATTGGTGATTTTATTACTGCAATGAAGAGATATGACGAGGCATTCGGTCAGGTTCAGATCACAGAGCTTGATGTTACTACCACCGGAACAGGTGTGAATGCTGAGTACTATCATGGCAAGTTCTATTACGACCTATTTAAAGCACTTATTGAAGCAAAAGACGAAGGCGTGAATCTTACTTCTGTTACCATCTGGGGTCTTACCGATGATAACTCCTGGAAGGCAGAATCCAATCCGCTTATTTTCAACAAGAATCTTTCCAGAAAGAAAGCATTTGACGGAATCGTAGCAGCAGCTACCGGCGGAGATATCGGCGAGCCCGAATATGTTAAGCCGGATTATACGGACATTAGAGAGAACTTTGATGAAGAACAGATTCCTTCTATTTTCTCTGTAAGAGGAGAAGGAAAACTGACCGTCCAGAGTGATGTGGTATGTGAAGGAAAGTATGCTCTTCTTGATTCAGGAAGAACACTTACATGGCACGGAGCAAGCTTCGATGTTTCCAAGTTTGCAGGTCAGACGATCGGTATCAGCGCATGGGTAAAGTCAGCTTCTCCGCTTGTTAAGATCTCTGCAGATATCGAAGGAAAGTGGCCGAATATCACCACTTGCGATACTTCCTCCGGAGATTGGGTACAGATCATCGGCGAATACAAGATCCCTTCCGATCTAAAAGCACTGAAACTCTACTTCGAGACGGAAGATCTCTCTGACATCTATATTGATGCACTCAGAGTCAAGGTCGTAGGTAAGGACGAGAGCTTCGAAGATGCCGAGAATTTCGCATCTTCCCGAGGCGTAGGTCATATGCCTGTTCTTACTGTTACCGATACAGCAGCGAAGACCGGTGAACAGAGCCTTCTTGTCAGAAGACAGGAACAGGATGCGAATGTCAGCTTTGATGTCAGCGATTATATCGGTCAGTACATTACGGCTTCCGTCTATGTGAAGACAAGTGATTCCAAGATCACACTCGGAATTGATGGTGATACACCTGTTCCGTGTGTAACAACATCGGCAGGCAGTGACTGGACGAAGGTCACCGCTACCTTCTCTATCCCGGCAGGCGGCGTAAGCGCGAAGCTTTATGTCGAGACAGACGGAAATGCAGATATGTATGTGGACGATTTCTCAGTAAGATATGCAGAGTTCTCTGATGATGTCGAAGGTGAAAAGAATATCTTCGGTACCAGATGGGGCGGTGCTGGTAAGCTTTCTGTCGTGGATGATGAAGATGGAAAGGCAGTCGTTCTTACTGATAATGATGCGACATATTACGGAATTGTATTTGATGCAAGTGCATATATCGGAAATGAAGTCGATGTACAGTTTGATGCCAAGACAGAAGATGAACTGGTGAAACTGTCAGGAGATATCGACAGCGTATGGCCGAATTATCTCTCCACACCTTCTGCTGCCGGTAAGTACAAGTCTGTCGGTACTACGATCAGAATTCCTTCAGACTACAATGCGCTGAAGATGTATGTCGAGACCACAGGTATGGCAGATCTCTACCTCGATAACTTCCTGATCAGAAGGATCCCGGTAGGTCCGGAAGCGAAAGTAACATTTGATCTTTCCGCATTTGGCCTGGACAATGTGACGGTCCTTGACAGAATCGGATACAGGATCCCGGCGGAGACATTTGAACTTCCTGAAGGCACGGAGATCACCGGCTGGTATAAGGATGCAAACTGCACAGAGGAGTTTGACTTCGGAACCGACATCTTAAGTGGTGATATCACTCTTTATGCAACAGATGGAACAGCGCTTCCTTCTTCTGCAGGAGATCCGAAGACCGAGGATCCTTCTACAGAGAATCCGCCGGCAGTAAATCCGGATACTGAGAATCCGACAGCCGGTCAGCCGTCCACTCTTAAGGAGTATAAGATCCTTGATGGTGAGAATCCGCAGTACATACTCGGAAGCAGAAAGAATATCGTTATCCGTTCGGAAGCTCCGATTGTTAAGTATAAGGGTGTAAACTTCAATAAAGTAAAAGTACCGAAGATGGCTCTTAAGATCACTGAAGGTTCAACGATCGTAGAAATCGATTCGCTTTACCTGGAGAGCCTTGCAGCCGGAGTATATGAGGTCTACATTGAATTCGAAGACGGCTACTCTAAGACTACTCTTACGATCGCAGCAGCAAGCGAGAACAAGACTGAAGAAGCGGCAAACAATGCGGCAAATGCAGAAAAGAACGGTGCTGTTGTGAAGACCGGTGAGGTTGCAACTCCGGTCAATATCATCGCACTCGTACTGGTTGCTCTTGGCGGAGCTCTCACAGTAACGGCTATTCAGAAAAAGAAGAACCGTGAGTGATCCGAAAGGAAGGTCTGATAACGGACCTGACAAACGGCTTAGTCATCGCGGATAAACAGCAATGACAGATCCCCGGAAGTCCTGAGGCTTCCGGGGATCGTTCTTTGTATCATGATGACGTGATAGATCAGGCTTTGTTATAATGGGAAAAGAGTGAAGACCTACGTATTCAAAACTGAGGGGACTTTCGTTCCGGTAGGGACCAGTACCGCTTCATAATCATAAACAATGATTTCATCGAATTTCCCGTTGAGCTTTCTCTCATTTATGATGAGCAGACCGTGTTCATCATAGGTATATTGATTTGAAGTTGTAAAGGTCAATTCCTCTGTGCTCCCATCGTCTTTGGTTCTTAAACTCCAGAATTCTGATGTTTCCTGTATGACTTTCCCTTGTTCGTCATATGTGTATTCTGATGTAATATCACTAACCAGTTTTCCGTTCTCCCAGCTCTGCGAACGGACCTCATCGCCATGGTCGTTATACTCGTATTTTTCTCCCTCCGTCTCGGAGTAGTATGCAAGATAGTTTCCATCGGTGTCATACAAGGAATAGCCATGGGGCATTTCCATTTTCCATCCGGTGAGGACTCCGTCGGTATACAGCGCTATTTTGCAATCTCCATCCTTTGAAACTGCCGCCAAAAGACCATCTTCGTCATAATAATACGTGACGATATCGTATGGTTTAAAGCTGGAGGAGAATAAAGCGGATGGCTGTTCGAATTCGACATGATATTCCTTGTGGGGAAAAGGATCTTCGTCGTATCCATGATAAGGAGACCAGTCTGTATCGTCCTTTCTTTTCGTCGCTATCAGACATCCTTTCTCATCGTACAGGAACTCAAGGGAAGTCGTGATGTCCTTTCTATTACGTGTTTCCTTTGTTTCCTCACGAACGAGACGGCCATTTTCATCATATGTAAAAAATCCGTCGGAATCCGGAGACGGTCGTCCTGGCTGACTTCCCTTATGCCTTATCCGGGTTGCAGAAACAGTTCCATCACTGTTATAGTCCACTTCCACACGATAGCTTCCATTTGCCCAGACATCCATATAAGATGTCTGGTGGCCGTGATCATCATACTCATAGCGCTCGTCAGAAAGCTCAGATCTGTCATTTACACGCTGCTTTCTGACACAAACGTATTGGATCTCCATTCCTTCCGGGACGGGCCCCGTCCACTCGGTGACATGTGTCTCCTGATATGCCTGCTTGATAAACTTATTGGCATTTACTCTTTTCCTTCTTCTTAAATTGCATGCCGTACCGGAAAGCAGAATGCTGACGGAAAGAAGGATCAATGCCGTTTTTCGTACTTTTATTCCCATATCAACAGCCTCCGAAGAAAACTGACGAACCCTTTTTATATACAACCCCTACACTTCGAATAATACTCCAGAGGAGGAGTGCTTTTCAAGTAAGAAACAAATGACAGGAACGTCACTTTTTCTTCCCCGCCCAATGATAATCTTTATTTGATCAACGGGGTTTTAGGGGTAACTGTTTTATGGTCAGAAGATGCGCAACGATTCTTACATTTGAGGTGAACATATGAAAAAGTCAGTACGCATCGTTTCCGCTGTGCTCAGCATGTTTCTGGTTTCGGGCATGATGACTGCCTGCAATAAATCATCCAAAACGAAAAAGAGCATCACGGTCGCAAAAGATGATCCCTGGTTCGATTCTTCGCGCTTTACGCTTTCGATGGAAAAGTCGGACAAGGACATGCTGATGATTGATTCTTCTCCGGAATACTGTAACGGAAAGATCTACAGTACGTACTCGACATACGATCTGGCGACATATGATGAAAAAGTAAAACTGGATGTATATAGTGAAGACGGTACGAAGGAAAAAGCACTGGAGATGACTTTCTCCGAAGATGTGCGTGTGCAGGAGATCTATTCCCTTGTTCCCAACGAAGACGGAAAGACAGCGCTTGCCCTGGTGAATGTTTTTAACGGAGGAAATGAGGCCTGCTTTGCCACTGTTGATCTGGAAACAGGTAAGGCTTCCGATGTCACTCCCGTACAGGGTAAGAACGGACAAAAGATCGAAATGATTACTTCCGTATCCCGTGTCGGTGACTATATCGCAGTACAGAGTTCACTTATGGGCACAGGGGATTCGCAGCTTTACTTTTACAAGGGCAAAGATCTTTTTTGTGAGATGGATATGACGACACTATCCGGATCCGGCTATATCGATGCAATCTCTTATAACGAAAAGACGAAAAAGGCGTACGCGAACGTGCAGAATATGAAAGGGGAGAAGTATTTCTGCGAGATGGATCTGGCTTCCGGGAAATTCACGAAAACGACTCCCTTTGTTTCCGGAGGTGAAAACGAAGACAATCTTACCGATTATCAGTGCACGGGGCAGGGATACCTTCTCCGTGTAGATACACTCGGAAATATCTATAAGTATAATGCGGAAACGAATGCCGAGGAAAAAGTACTGGACAATAACTGGTATTCTCCGTACTTCTATGATTTCAATCCCGACAGGAATCCTGAAATCAGCGTTCTTCATTACTCTGAAGAAAAGATCGTCCTCTATTTCCATGGAACAGACGGGTTCCCGACAGCAAGGCTGGTGGATTCTGATATCTGTTCGGTCATGGTATTAACAAAGACACAGACAAATCCTCATGAAGGGAAAAAAGTCATCGAGATCAGTGCACCGCTGGATGGTTCATTTTCCGACTATCTGTCTTCGGCAATCGTTTCTTTTAACGAAACGGATCCTGAATATCTCATCCGGATCTGGAGCAAATATAACGATGGCATCAAGGCCGGAAGAGGCTTCCCGATGCTGGATCCGCAGATCGAACGCGCTTATACCCTCGTAAGAGAACTCGAAGGCTCCGACTGTCCGGATATCGTTGTGAACATGGATAAGAAGGAAGCTATGAAAGACAAAACGCTGCTGGATATGAGTGCTTTTCTCGATGAAAGCGTAAAACAGGAACTCTTCGATAATATACTTCAAGCCAGCAAAGTCGATGGGAAACTGTATTTTATTCCGGTCACGCTCGAGGTCGAGGGACTGATCGTGAAGGAAGAAGATGTCGGAAAAGACAAGACCGGCATGACCTTCGAGGAATACGGCAACTACGTTGAGAATGCGCTGTCCGGCGCGCAGCCCTACGACTATCCTGAATCCAGGTACAACTACCGGGATGTTTTCCTGATGTCCTGCATCGACATGAAGTCTGCCGTAGAAGGAGAAAAAGTGGATTTTGACTCCGAACAGTTCCGCAAAGCGGCAGAATATGCTAAGGGGAACTTCGCAGAAAACCGGGGAAATCCGGATGAATACATACCGTTTGCAGAAGAGGAACAGCGTCCGAGACCGGATGGAAGATATGTGCACATGACGAATTTTATCAACTACGTTATGAACTGTTCAGGAGAACAGGATGCCTGCTCCGTCATCGGCACGCCGTCGGTTACGGGACAGGGCCCGAGATTTACGGCACAGGAAAGTATTTCCGTAGCAGCGAAATCCGGCCAGCAGGAAGGATGTAAAAAGTTCATCAACTATCTTCTCGGCGGTGATTTTATCTCTAAAGAGGAACTGTCAATCAGCTCGATCTGTATCAACAAAGATGCCATGAAGAGTGAGATCTCCCTGATTTCGAAATACTATAACGAGATCTACGAGTATGAGATGGAATATGGACTCTTTAATAAATCCCAGCTGAAGACCATGGGCTATAAAGAAGCTACGGAAACGATGCAGCAGAAGTTCTACGATATGCTCTCGACACTCTCTGTGTACTACATGGATGATAAGGAGATCAAGAACATCATCAACGAAGAACTGGCGGCATATTATTCGGGCGACAAGCCGATGGATGACGTGATCCGCTTCATTAACGACCGCGTAAATAAGTATGTCAGCGAGGCCAGATAAGTCTCTGGACCTGCCCCGATTGATCCCGGGTAAATCGTTTAAAGTAAATTAACAAAACCCCGAAAACCTGAAAATACGGTGTTCGGGGTTTTAATATGTCTTCCGGAGTGCTATGTGAAGATGAAATGCGCTGGTTCAATGCAGTGCAAAATGATAAAATATAGTTGAGTTATTGTGATTTACGGGGCAGAAAGAGGATTCATTTCCTGCCGGGAACATATCGTTTTGAAGAAATAGGAGGGGACCTATGGATAGATTTATTTCTGCAAACGAGTACAAAAGACATGTGATGATCGTCGATGACGAAGAGATCAACCGGCTGATGCTTGGAAATATTCTGGAAAATGAATATGAGGTCGTATATGCAAATAACGGTCAGGAAGCATGGGATCTCCTGAATGGGGATGAAAAGGATATATCGCTTCTGCTTTTGGATCTTCTGATGCCGGTCATGGACGGTTTCGAACTGATCACTAAACTAAAAGAAGACGACGAACTGAAGCGCATCCCCGTCATTGTCATGACATCGGAAAAAGAAGCGGAAGTAAAGAGTATCAAGCTCGGGGCCTCTGACTTTATCACGAAACCATATGATATGCCGGAAGTGATCCTGGCGCGATGCGAGAGGATCATCAAATTATCCGAGGAGACAAGGCTGATCCGTTCTACGGAAAAAGATGCAGTCACGGGACTTTTTACCCGGGACTATTTCTTCGAATATATCCGGCAGATCGAGGCGCATTTTAAGAATACGATCGATGCACTGGTCTTCAATATCGATCACTTCCATCTGGTCAATGAAATGTATGGAAGAAATACAGGTGATTCCATCTTGATGCGGGTCGCGGAAGCGCTGGAGGAAGTCTTAAGACCCAATGCGATTATTTCCTGCAGGACGGAAGCGGATACATTTTATGTGTATTGCGCGCATATTGAGGACTACGCGCCTCTTGTCGCAAAGATCCAGGAAAAACTCGATAATGCATCCGCTCCTTCTAAAATCAGGCTTCGCCTCGGTATATATCAGGAAGCGGATCCGGACGTGGAAGCGGAGCTGAGATTTGATCGGGCGAAGATCGCTTGTAACAGGATACGCGGTGATTATTCCACATCCGTAGCATATTACGACAAAGAATTGTATCAGCGTTCCATATACCATGAAAGACTGATCAAGGATGTGGAAGAAGCGATCGCCAATGAGGATTTCAAGGTCTTTTTCCAGCCGAAATACGATATCACAGCGGATGTTCCGAAGCTCCGCAGCGCGGAAGCCCTGATCCGGTGGATACATCCTGAACTCGGCATGATCAGTCCGGGAGATTTTATCCCTCTTTTCGAGAGTAACGGATTGATCCAGAAGGTCGATCATTATGTATGGAAGAAGGCGGCTAAGCAGATCCGTGAATGGAAGGATAAGTATAATTACGACATCGCCGTATCTGTTAATGTATCAAGAATCGACATTTTCGATCCGGAGCTTCAGAACAAACTTCGGGAGATCCTGAAAGAAAACGGACTGAACGAGCGTGAACTGATGCTGGAGATCACGGAGTCGGCGTATGCAGATAACGCGAATACGCTTATCGGAGTTACAGAGAGTCTTCGAAACTCCGGATTCCTGATCGAAATGGATGACTTTGGATCCGGGTATTCATCACTGAATATGATCACGACCCTTCCGATCGATGTCCTTAAACTCGACATGAAGTTTGTCCGCAATATGGAGAAAGATGAGAAGAGCATGAAGCTTGTGGAACTGATCATCGACATTGCGAAGTTCCTGAATGTGCCTGTCGTTGCAGAAGGTGTCGAGACCCAATCGCAGCTCGATACTCTTAAGAAAATGGGCTGCAAAGTAATTCAGGGCTACTATTTCTCCAAGCCGGTCCCGGCAGAGGAATTCGAGAAGTTTATAGAAAAAGAGATCTCATGATCCGGAGGCGGGTATGTTAACGATTGAAAAGCTGAAAGAGTTTGGTGCCGATACGGAAGAGGGCCTGTCCAGATGCATGGGGAACCGGGATCTGTATTTGCGTCTGGTTTCTAAAGTGGCTGATCATCCTGACTTTGAGCTTATAGGTGAGCGGATCTCATGTCACGATCTTTCGGGCGCATTTGAATCTGCCCACGCCTTGAAGGGTGTGCTGGGAAATCTTTCTCTTACACCGCTTTACGATAAGGTGTGCGAGATCACGGAACTTTTAAGAAACCAGTCCGAAGGAGACTACCGGGTTCTTTTAGACCAGATGTCCGCGTTAAGAACGGAGCTGAAAGAACTTATCGGATAGATTCTCTATTCGATGTTTCCGTATTCTTCGACTGCTTCATCGACAGTCATATTTCCGTTACTTACCTGCCAGCCTGCTTTACTTATCTGTGAGGAGGCATTGTCCAGTAAACCGAGTTCCGACAGGTTGATAAACCGTTTTGTGCTCAGTTTTTCAAAGGGTGCATATACGCTGTCCAGAGACATATCCACACAGGGAGTTACCATACGCTTCGCCTTTGCCATCTGATTTAATTCGTTCGTGCTTACGAGGAAACGCATAAACTCGTTCGCCATGTCCAGATTTTTGCTGTTCTTATTTACCGCAAATCCGATGGAAACAGTATTCAGGAAGTAACCGCCGTCCTTCGTGGAAGGAACAGGATGGAAGCTGTATTTGAACGGATGGGAAATAAAAGCTTCGGATTTAGCTTCTCTCTTTTCGGTTCCGGATACCGTGTTTCCGGAAGCCAGCATCATAGGCACATCGCCTTCGAAGAAACGCAGGATCACCGCATCATAGTTATTTTCCAGTTTGTTGCAGCTCTCCAGATCGATATATCCATGTCCCATAAAATCAGAAATAAGTTCCAGGGTGCTGCGCATATTTTCTCCGCTGCCCGGACCCATTTCGTTCATTGCTTTTACGACATCATCTTTGCCCTCGATCTGAGCGCAGAAATACGGATAGAACATCGGATACAGAAGATCGCTGCCTTTGTTGTATCCCATGATCGGATCGCTGTAGCCGGCTTTTTTGAATGCATCGCAGGCAGACAGAAGTTCTTCGTATGTCTGCGGAACAGAGATCTTTTCTTTGGTAAACAGATCTTCGTTGATGAGCATTCCATATGTAGTGGTATAGACCGGCACACTTAAAATGCTGCCGGAACTGTCTTTGGTAAGAAGGTTCGGGCGGATGCAGGAAAGATCGATATCCAGCGCCGGATCGGCAAGGTTTTCTGATGAATCACGGATGATGCCGTAATCATCCCAGTCTGTCATCCAGGGATACGTAAAGAAAATGTCCGGAGCCTCGCTTCCCGAAAGTGCCGTAGAAAGGATCCCGCTGGATGCTTTGCTGTAACCGTCCATATATGTATATTTCAGCTGAACATTCGGGTAGTATTGCGCAAAGCTGTTGAACTCTTTCTCCAGGGCCTCGAAGTTTTCATAGTGGCCGGCGACATTGATCGAACAGGATGTGTTTTTGTCCAGCCGTGGGGAAAAGCCTTCTTTACTATCTTTTCCCTTTGCTTTTCCGGATTTGCTGCATCCCGTAAAACATAAAGAAAGTGCCAGGAGCAACGCAGATAATCTCCATACATTTCTCTTATTTTTCATTTTGCTTTTCCTCCCTGATCTTTCTGATTTCTTTCATCACAAGCTTTATATCTATCGGTTTAGAAATATGACCGTTCATTCCGGCAGCGAGGCATTCTGAAACATTCTCGGAGAAAGCATCTGCCGTCATGGCAATGATCGGGATATTCGCTATCTCCGGATCATCCAGCGAACGGATCACTTTGGTGGCGTTAAGTCCGTTCATCACCGGCATCTGGATATCCATAAAGATCAGATCAAATCCGGCTTTTTCCTTATCGTTTATACGATCCAGAACCAGTTGGCCGTTCTCCGCTCTTTCCATTTCAATACCATGCATCTCCAGAATATTCGAAATGATCTCCCAGTTGATATCGTTATCTTCAGCAACTAAAATACGCATCCCCGTGAAGTCTTCGAGGTCACTGTCCGGATTGACGGGAGCGGACTTGTTTCCCAGAACTTCGTTTATCTTGTTATAGAGCGTGGAGCAGAACAGCGGTTTGCATATATACCCGCTGATCCCGGCTTCTTTGGCGGCACTCTCTATATCCGAGTAATCATAGGCGGAGATCAGGATGACCGGGATATCATTATGGACTTCTTTCCGTAGTCTTCGCGTAACCTCAATGCCATCCATATCCGGCATCTTCCAGTCAAGGATCACGACCTGATAATCCGCTGAATCCGAGATCATTTGAATCGCTTCGGCGCCGCTTCGCGCGATATCGGCCTTAACACCGATGGAACTCAGAGTGTCCTTTGCAGTCTCAAGCAAGACCTCATCATCATCTGCGATCAGGACCCGGATCGGAGGCAGTTTCATCTCTTCCATCTGCCTGTCTGCGATGGTTATTTCCAGCTTCACGGTAAAAGTCGTTCCTTTTCCGGCTTCGCTTTGACAGTCTATCGTTCCGTTCATCAGATCGATCATCTGTTTGGTGATCGCAAGACCCAGTCCGGTTCCTGAAATTGCATTTACTCTGCTGTCGGTCTGGCGGGAGAATGGCTCGTACATTTTTGCCATGAATTCCGGAGTCATACCTATGCCGTTATCTGAAACCTTGTAGACCAGCTGTACGCTCTTGTCTGTCTGTCCGGGTTCTTCCTTCATATCCACGCACACCTGCCCGCCGGGCTCTGTATATTTGATGGCATTGGACAGAAGGTTTATAAAGATCTGGTTGATACGAAGCTGATCGGCATATAAATATTCATGCGAAACCCGGTCAATATGGAATCTGAAATCGATATTCTTTTCTTTCACCATAGGCTGCGAGATGGTCACCAGATTTTCTGCACATTCCACGATGGAGAAGGTAACGGGGCTCATATTCAGTTTGCCGCTTTCCACTTTCGAGATATCCAGAATATCGTTGATCAGTGTCAGAAGGTGGTTGCTTGCACGGTTCATCTTCTGCAGGTTTTCGCGGACGATCGTCGGGTCATCTGCGTTTTTCTCGGTAAGCAGGGATAGTCCGACGATCGCATTCATCGGTGTACGGATATCATGGGACATGGAAGAGAGGAAATCAGTCTTCGCACGATTCGCCTTGTCTGCCGAATCGACCGCAGCCTTCAGTTTGCGGTTGAAATACATCATGATTAACAGATTGAATGCCAGAAGCAGAAGAAGACCTACCGTGATGATCGCTACGATCGTCCAGTTCATAAACGACCTGCCGAGGCCGCTGGCAGGGATCATCGTCACGATGATCCAGTCGTCCGTCGAATTTACCCGGGCATGGGCAGCAAGGCACCGTTCCCCGGAGGCATTAGTCATTTCAAAATTGCCGGGAGTTCCTTCCAGACGGTTTTTCATGCTCTCCAGTTCTGTCGGGGCTGACCTGTTATATGCTTGATAGAACTCATAGAAATTCATATTCTTAAAAGAATTTCCACGGACGATATAATCTCCCGAAGTGTCGATTAGAGAGATTTCGGCATTGTCGTATTCTTCTGTCGGGAAGACCCATCTTGACTCAAAAAAAGAAACCGGAACTACACGAAGGAGAACGGCGGACTGTGGCTGTCCGGTCTGCTCATCTCTAAGTGTTACCGGGCAGCAAAAAGAGATGGACTGGATCGCATTTACCGGATTCGTATATGCACGGGTCACATTGAGCTTACCGTCTTCTTTGAGCTGCGTCGCGAATCCGTCTTTGAATATTCCGACATTATTGTACGAGACCGGATAATCCTCTTTCTGTCCATTACGTCCGGACGTGGAAAGTCCCGTCAGATCATTATTCCCGGTCAATAGGATATGGGCGGTAATATCAGGAGTAAAAATGGATTTGCGGACAAACTCGATGGCCTCTCCGATAGACATGTCATTCGCATTAATATATGTTGCCCAGCCATTGCAGATCTGCTGTTCGCCCAGAAGATAGTTTGTGGTCACGTTACCCATGGCCACAGTCATATTCCCGAACGCTTCTGAACGGGTCGAATACAAATTCTTTTGTTCGCTGCTTACGTTGAATAGGATCAGCCCCAGGATCACGAGCACGATCACTATGTTCCCCAAAAGCATCAGACTTCTCTTCATGCTGTATGTCCTATATATGTCCGGAGACCAACTTCAGTTTCTGACGTCGATCATTATATCCATCGGATGTCCACCTCAAACATTTTTATTATATCATGTGTGTAAAGAAATCGCTTGTTAGGAGAAACGATCATGGAGATACTTTTTGAAATCCTTTTTGACCTCATAATCGAAGGAAGTGTTGAACTAAGCAAGAGTAAAAGAGTTCCGCTTCCGATCCGGATAATACTTGGAACTCTCGTTTCTTTGTTCTTTATAGCAGTAATTGCGCTGATCGGTTTTGTCGGAGTATCCATGTTTTCGGAAAATGTGCTTGCCGGGATATTCTTCCTCGGCATCGATGTGCTATTTGCTTTTTTGATCATTAGAAGAGGAATGAAAGAGTTTCGAAGAAGACGCGTCTGATATAATAAAAGCATAGTGGCCGGGAGAACTTTTGGAGTGGGATAGATGGATCGAATCATACGCGAATTAAAGAAAAAGGCGGAGGCTTTTCGACCGGGAAAAGATGAGGTGATCGCAGCGGATCATGTTGTCTGCGGCAAAGCCTGTGATGTGACCGGTGCCCTGGGCTTTTTCACGCCTTCCGCAAATGACCTGACTGTCCATGGATGTTCCCGCGGGAAGATATATAAAAAGACGCCCCCGAATGAGTTTGTGACCAGTTATTACCTGGATGCGGACGACCGTTTGATTGCAATATCCAGTAAGGAACAGATCGATGACCATCGCACGGTGATCGATTATGAGGAGGACGTCACGTATGCATTTGAGTGGAGCCTGGAAGAGGACCAGGAGGATCTTGAATGTGTGACGGTGTGTGGTTATGATTCCGGGCGGGTGACGTCATGCCTGACCGTCTTAACAACTGTCAGTGAGATAAGCGCCGTTTACCATGAGTTGTTTTTCTACGATGAAAAAGGTGTCGTGCGCAATGTGAAGGAATACATGTACCATGTGAAGCATGGTGACATAAAGGGAATAGAATTTCCCAAGATGGAGGAAGTTCTATTACCGGAAGATTGGGATTTCAAGACAGTATCCGACGAACTCTATGAAAATGTGAAACCTTATATCGAGCATGAATTTACCCGGGCTGAGGCGGAGGTGCTTATGCCGTTCCTTTCGCAAAAACCGGGAAGTGCGAAGTCTGCGTCACCGAAGAAAAAGGCTCTGTCCCTTTCCTCGCAGAAGCCGCTTCACAGCTCTCTTGCAAAATCTGTATCCAAGGAAATGTCACTCGACGAATTGATCCTTTCGTTCCGTAAAATGCTTGATTCATCATCCCGAAAAGAAGAAATGCTTCTTTTTGAAGCGATATCAGAGACGAAGGGAGATACGCCACTATGCTCATTCCGTCTGGTCAGACAGATCCCGGATGGCGCAGGTGAGTTTATCCAGCTTGAATTGGCAATCGATATAGAAACAGCTGAGAAATATCCGCTGGAAAGTGAATGGTTCCAGGCGTCGAAAGAGGGAGATACAGCATACCTGGATGATTTCGTTGATTATATCCGGAAAACCTCTTCTTTTCAGGCACTCAGGGACCGTAGAGTGTATAATGTGAATGTGGAATTGTGTAGGACATAATCAGGTTTGTGTCGAGCCTGCTCATGGGTATGGCTAGCGATGTATGTTTTTGTTTTCCTTTTTCGGAAGATAGGTTATTATGTGCCTATAAGGCGCCGTGAATACTCGCGGCCGGGGTTGGTATATTAAGAGGGCATAGGTATGAAACTTCGAAGGAAATTGTTCTCGAGCAAGGATCCGTATGATGTGTCAAAATCGGATCTGTTTCTTCGTGCTTCGAAAGAGAATTTCAATTATCTGTACGGTCACTGCGATGACTATAAGAAAATAAGCGACGGGCTTTCTGTGAAATCACCGGATGACATAAAAGAAGTATCGGATATTCCTGTGCTTCCGACGATGCTTTTTAAGCAGCATGATTTCCGTTCCGGGCGCTATATGGTAAAAGCAACTTCATCCGGCACCAGCGGAAAGAAGAGTACGATCCGGTTCGAGTTCAGCGCACTGATGGCCGCGCTCCGGATGTCCATCAAGATCACCCGCTACCACGGCATTATGACGATCAAGCCCTGCCGCTATATCGTTATGGGATATAAACCACATAGATCCAATCAGATGGCGGTCGCGAAGACGGCCTATCTGACTACATTTCTTGCTCCTGCGGTCAGCAGAAAGTTCATCCTTAAGCATACAAAAGACGGATATAAACCGGATTTCGAAAGTATCGTAAAAGCACTCCGGAAATATGAAAAGGGCAGGATCCCGGTGCGGTTTATGGGTTTCCCGGCCTATACGTTTTTCCTGTTCCGGCTTTTGGAAGATAGGGGACTTTCTTTTAACCTTCCGAAAGGATCGAAGATCATGCTGGGAGGAGGCTGGAAACAGTTTTATCAGGAAGCCGCCGATAAAGAGACCTTTTATAAAATGGCGAAGAAAACTCTCGGCATCGATGAGGAAAATATCGTGGAATTTTTCGGCGCCGTGGAACATCCGATCCTGTACTGCGACTGCAAGAATCACCACTTCCATGTTCCTGTTTATAGCAAGGTGATCATCCGGGATCCGGATACGCTGGAACCTCTGGAAAACGGAAAGATGGGACTTGTGAATCTGGTCACTCCGATCTGTAAAGCTACGCCTCTTCTTTCGGTCATGACCGATGATCTTGGCATCCTTCATGACGGTGAAAGTTGCGGATGTGGTGTTACCTCTCCCTACCTGGAGATCGTCGGTCGTGTTGCGCCGGAAGATATCAAGACGTGCGCTGCCGGAGCGGCGGATATTCTGAAGGGGGTGAAGATATGATCCTTTTCGACGGGAAGCTGTATGAGAGCTCGGAGCAGGGGAGACTGCTCACAGAATTAAGAGAAAAGATCCCCCATATTCTTCAGACAAAATCACT
>ONFC01000160.1 GCA_900317035.1 uncultured Eubacteriales bacterium | reverse complement strand
AAGGGCTTTATGGTCCAGGGCGGTACCGCTCCTTCTGGTTGGACAGGCGAGCAGCCGCACAGCATCGTGGGTGAGTTTTCCGACAACGGCTATAAATCAAACACCCTCAAGCACCTGCGCGGTACGATCTCTATGGCCAGACTGGCTGATAACTATAACAGCGCTTCGTCACAGTTCTTCATCTGCCATCAGGACCGTCCGGACCTGGATGGAAGCTACGCCGCTTTCGGTCAGGTCACCGAAGGTATGGAAGTTGTTGACAAACTCGTTGAGGTTCCTTACGGCGAAAACGGTGCCGTAGAGGAAAAAGACCGTCCGGTGATCAAGGAGATCCGCGTCATCGACTGATCTTAAAAGATGCCGCATAAACGGAGGGGAGCCGGAATGCGCATCTTATTCAAAAGAGGATAATGAGGTACACAAATGAATCTCGCTGAACTGAAAACAGGCCATTCCGCCAAAATACTGAAGGTAGGCGGCGAAGGCGCACTGCGCCAGCACTTCCTGGACATGGGCGTTATCCCGGGAGCGGAACTGAAGCTCGAAAAACTCGCTCCGCTGGGCGACCCGATGGAACTTCGCATCCACGGCTACGAACTCACGCTCCGTCTGGATGATGCGAAACTGATCGATATCGAAGAAATCGAAGAAAAAGATACTGATAACAGTGCTTTTCCTGAAGAAAAAGAAGGAAAGAAGAAAAAAGAGCGAAGGATCATCATCGCTCACCCGGGTCTTGGTGAAGGCGGTAAATACCACGTCAAAGCTGATGAAAACCCGCTTCCGGACGACACGAAGCTGACCTTTGCACTGGCCGGAAACCAGAACTCCGGAAAGACGACTCTTTTTAACCAGCTCACGGGATCGAACCAGCATGTCGGAAACTTCCCGGGTGTTACAGTCGACCGCAAAAGCGGTGCGATCAAGGATAACCCGAACACGGAGATCACGGATCTTCCGGGCATTTACAGCATGTCCCCTTATACTGCCGAGGAGATCGTCTCCCGTCAGTTCATCCTTGACGAAAAGCCGTGCGGCATCATCAACATCGTCGATGCAACAAATATCGAGCGTAACCTCTACCTGACCATGCAGCTCATGGAGCTCAATGTTCCGATGGTCATCGCGCTGAACATGATGGACGAAGTAAGAGGCAACGGCGGTTCCATCCTCGTCAACCAGATGGAGCACGAGCTCGGTGTTCCGGTCGTCCCCATCTCTGCAGCGAAGAACGAAGGTATCCACGAGCTGGTAAACCACGCCCTTCACGTTGCGAAATACCAGGAACGTCCGGGGCGTCTGGACTTCTGTGATGAGAACGACCGTGGAGGCGCGATCCACAGATGCCTGCACAGTATCATGATCCTCGTGGACGACCACGCAAAAGCTGCCGGGATCCCGGAGCGTTTTGCCGCCACGAAACTCATCGAAGGAGATCCACGTATCCTCGAGAAGCTCAATCTCGACCAGAATGAGAAAGAGACCCTGGAGCATATCATCGTGCAGATGGAGGAAGAATCCGGAATGGACAGATCTGCCGCCATCGCCGACATGCGGTTCACGTTTATCCAGAAACTGGTTGACAGAACCGTCATCAAGCCGAAAGAGAGCAAAGAGCATCAGCGAAGCCGCAGGATCGACAAGATCCTCACCGGAAAATATACGGCGATCCCTGCTTTTATCCTGATCATGGCCGCTGTCTTCTTCCTGACATTTAACGTTATCGGTGCTTTCTTCCAGGGCCTGCTTGAAACCGGCATCGATAAGCTCACGGCAGCCGTGGATTCCGCCTTTGTCTCCTGGAACGTAAACGAAGTGATACGGTCGCTGGTGATCGACGGTATATTCAATGGTATCGGAAGCGTGCTTTCTTTCCTTCCGATCATCGTGATCCTCTTCTTCTTCCTTTCGATGCTCGAAGATTCCGGGTATATGGCGCGTGTCGCCTTCGTTATGGATAAATTCCTGAGAAAGCTCGGTCTTTCCGGACGTTCGATCGTGCCGATGCTGATCGGCTTCGGCTGTACGGTCCCGGGTGTTATGGCTTCGCGTACTCTGCCCTCCGAGCGCGACCGTAAGATGACGATCCTTCTGACGCCTTATATGAGCTGCTCTGCGAAGCTTCCGATCTATGGGTTCTTTGCCAGCACATTCTTCCCGAAGTACAGCGGACTGGTCATGGTCGGCCTTTACTTTATCGGTATCCTGACCGGTATCATTATCGCATTCCTACTGAAAAGCACTGTTTTCAAAGGCGAAGCCGTTCCTTTTGTCATGGAGCTCCCGAACTACCGTATGCCGGGTGCGAAGAACGTCACCCAGCTCCTCTGGGAAAAAGCCAAGGACTTCCTCCAGCGTGCATTTACGGTCATCTTTATCGCGACGATCGTTATCTGGTTCCTGCAGTCGTTTGATACGGGACTGACACTGACCGATGATTCCAGCAAGAGTATCCTGGCGCTGATCGCCGGCTTTATTGCTCCGGTCTTTGCTCCACTGGGATTTGGCGACTGGCGCTTCTCCACCGCCCTGATCACCGGATTTATGGCAAAAGAAAGTGTCGTATCCACGCTGAATGTTCTGACAGGCGGCGAAACCATGGTGCACACTCTTCTCTCACCACTTGCCGCCATGAGCATCCTGGTATTCTGTCTCCTTTATACTCCCTGCGTTGCTGCAGTCGCGTCTGTACGGCGCGAACTCGGTGTAAAATGGGCATCTATCGTCGTGATCTCACAGTGCGCCGTCGCCTGGATCGCTGCTTTCGGTGTATATCAGATCGGAACACTTCTTGGTCTGGGCTGATCAGGCAAATATCAGATTCATTGTCTTTTTATAGTTCATCCGCATATAGAAAAAAGATACTTTTTTAGAAAAAAACTGATCCCGTCGAAAACCATCGGCGGGATCTCGTTAAGAAAAAGTTTCCTGCATCAAAAGTGTGTCGATAATAATGCAAGAAGTTGTCAACAAGCGTGGGGGGCTAGAGTCGTGTGCGTCAGAAAGATGGCAAACTTTCTCTAACGGAGGCATTGGGGTTGTCTGTTCACACCGCCCCCTACTTAATTATATTTTATAATATTCTTGAAAATGCGATACCATATTTTTGCACTTTATGTCATAATAATGGCGTAAGTTTATTACATTGCACGAAGTGCCGGCAGATTGGGGTTGCTGCCGTATAAACACCGTTATGTCAGTGAATAAATAAGGAGGCAATTATGGATCAGGATGTAAATAAGGAATTACAGAGACTTCTTTTTATGCAGCGTGAGCGCCTGATGGTACGCTCCTCTTACGAACACGAATTCGACTTTTATGATCTGGTCGCGACCGGCCAGCTCGAAGAAGTTATGAGGCAGGTCCGGGAATATCACATTTCCGAGCTGCGCGGAGTAGGCATGCTCTCTCCAGACAGGCTTAGAAATGTCAGATACCATCTTATCATCAGTATCGCCATGATCGCCCGCTACTGTATCAATTACGGCATGGACGTAGAGACATCCTACTCTCTTTCCGATATTTATATCCAGCAGTGTGATGCAGCGACCACCACAGCACAGCTTGATGCCATTCAGCAGACGTGCATCGAAGACTACTGCACCAGAATGAGAGCACTCCGTCTCGATAACATCTTCAGTAAGCATGTCGTCCGCGCGATCGAATATATCTATAGCCATCTTCAGGATCGTATCCTCGTTCCGGATCTATCTGAATATCTCGGATTAAATGATGCCTATTTTTCGAAACTCTTCAAGAAAGAGACCGGTGTTTCCGTCAGCGACTTTATCCGTCTGAAAAAGATCGATGCCGCCAAGCACATGCTGAAGCACTCGGACTACTCGTGCCTCAGCATCTCGCAGTTCCTCTCGTTTTCGACACAGAGTCACTTTATCCAGGCTTTTAAGAAGCAGACCGGCCTGACACCTGAGGAATATCGAAAAGACTACTTCCACAAGGCTTTCCCGAAAGACGCGAAGACGAAACAGGGCGCCTCCCTTCCTGTCGAACACACCGAGGAAGAACTTGCGAAGCTTCTGGAAGAAGCAAAAAGAAAAAAT
>ONFC01000035.1 GCA_900317035.1 uncultured Eubacteriales bacterium | reverse complement strand
GCCGCTGGGTGTTCTCGCGGCATTTATCCTCGGATTCGTCTGTGTTACGGCTGTTGCGATCCACCGGTGTTTCGACACATCGACCTTTGATCTTGGCATCTTTACCCAGATGTTCCACTCGATGAAGAAAAACCTGTCGGCGGTAACGACATGTGAGCGCGGATACCTGCTATCGCACCTTCGCGTGCACAGCTCCTTTATCCTCTATCTTCTGATGCCGGTTTATGCGATATTCCCGTCCGCGGAGACCCTGATCTTCTCCCAGGCAGTGCTGGTAACATCCGGCGTGATCCCGCTGTATCTTATCGCAAAGAAGAGAGGATTTGCCGGGACCTCGCTCTTTTGTGCGTGTGCCGTTTATCTCTTCTCCTTAGGACTCCTCCTGCCGTCGTATTTTCATTTCCATGAGAATGCTTTCCTGCCGCCTCTTCTGATGTGGCTGTTCTTCACGGTCGAGTATAAGAAGAATATCCTCTTCTATGTGATGAGTTTTCTTCTGCTGATGGTCAAGGAAGATGCGGCTCTATTCCTGATCTGTATCTGCCTGTATCTCGCTTTTGAGGAGAAGGGCAAAGACAGAATAAGAGTGCTTATTACCGGAGGCGTTGCGCTTCTTTACTTTATCCTGATCACAGCCTTCCTTTCGGGAACAGGCGACAGCGAGGCGATCGCGGCGATGCGGATGAATACCCTGATGACCTCGGAAGATCAGGGTGTATTTGAGATCCTGAAGAATATCCTGGTCCATCCGGGACGCCTTCTTACCGTATTCTCCCATCGGGCGGAATCACTGCTGATCCTCCTTCAGATGTTTTTCCCGCTACTATTTACGCCGTTTCTTACGAGAAAGACCCACCGGTTCTTCCTGATGGTACCGTTTCTTCTCTTTAATCTGGTGTTTGGAGCCTCGTATATCTATGCATCGCAGATCACGTTCCACTATGCATACGGCCCGGCGGTCCTTCTGATCTACATGGCAGTCGTCAATATTTCCGAGCTCGAAAAGGATAGGAAGCACATTCTGATCCTTGCCTGTGCTGTCGTGTCCGTGATCAGTGCTTTTGCCATGGTATCCGGAAATATAAGAAACTGCGAGAAATATGAGAAAAATAAAGACCGCTACCATCGGATCGAAAACTGTCTTGAGAAACTTCCGGAAGACGCCGCGGTCAGCTGCGATACGCATTTCCTTCCCCATATTGCGGACCGAAAAGAACTATACGCGATCGATTCGGCGAAATTCGGCTATCAGGGGGAGCATGTGGTGAAGCTGAATGGCGTGGAACAGACGGAATTTGTCGTGCTGAATCTGATGGATGGCCCGCAGGTGCAGGCACGGGATATGCTCGTTCAGAGCGGATATGAAGTCTTTGCCGAGGAAGAAGGAGAGATCGTGATCCTAAGAATCGGCGCGTTAACTTGACTTTCCTCTTGACACCTAGTATAATTCTATCGCTATTTGTATCGATTATTCGTGAAAAAAGGTCAAAGAAACTATTATTTTTGGAGGTAGATCCATATGAAAATGACATATCAGCCTAAGAAAAGGCAGAGATCCAAGGTACACGGCTTCCGCGCCAGAATGCAGACCGCTGCAGGCCGCGACGTACTGAAGAGAAGAAGACTGAAGGGAAGAAAGAGTCTTACCGTATAAGGATCACCCACGTGGTCCTTTTTTATAAGGAAGCCGGAGTGGTCGGAGTAGTATGCTGAAGACGACGCAGACATTGCGATGGAATTATGAATTCTCCCGTGTATATAAGAGGGGGAAGTTTGCCACAGGAAGATACCTGAGCGTACATTGTTTCAAGCGCAGCCCGAACCTGAAGCATAATCAGACCACGATCCCGATCGGCATCGTTCGTGTCGGTTTTACCAATGGCCACGGCAGAAGGACGGCGGTTGCCAGAAACCGCGCGAAACGTCTTTTGCGGGCGGCTTTCTCAGTGTATGAGCCGCGTGTGAAAACGGGCTATGACATCGTTTTTCTGATGAAGGCGACGGTAGATCTTCCTACTTATCAGGAAGTGGAAAAAGAACTGGGAAGGCATCTTAGCAAGCTCGATCTGCTTATTGACGGAGAATAAAGATGAAGAAACTGGCGATCAAACTGATCCGGTTTTATCAGAATTCCAGGGGGCCCGATCATATCGGGCATTGCCGTTTTTCGCCGACTTGTTCGCAGTACACGCTGGAAGCGATCGAAAAGTATGGTTTCCTTAGAGGGTCTTTCAAGGGATTTTGCAGGATATTGCGCTGCAATCCGTTTAGCAAGGGCGGATATGACCCGCTGAAGTAGAAGTTTTAGGAGATATATATGCAGTTTATATTTGGGCCGATCACGAGTCTGCTCGGCTGGCTGGCCAGCTTACTTTATGAGTTTTTCGGAAACTATGGTCTGGCGATCATTTTCCTGACGATCATTGTTCGTGGTCTTACGGTTCCGCTCAATGTGCGTTCTGCCAAGGCGATGATGAAGCAGCAGGCGCTCTCTAACAAGCAGGCGGAGATCAAGAGAAAGTATCCGGATGATAAGCAGAAACAGCAGGAAGAACTGCAGAAGCTCTTCCAGGAGAACGGCGCTTCTACATTTGACGGCTGCTTCGTTCCGCTGCTTCCTATCTTCTTCCTTTTCCCGACATACTATATCGTTCAGCAGCCGCTGCGCTACCTTATGGGTGTCAGCAACAGCAACATCAAAGCACTCGGCGATCTGCTCGGTGTAAGCGGCGTTGCCAATGACAATATCAAACTTATCAATTTCCTCCACAGAGACGGTAAAGCAATGTCCACTGCCATCAAGAGCGGACTTGTGAAGATGGAGCAGATCCCGGACATGAAGTTCCTGGGTCTCGACCTCGGCCGTACTCCTTCATGGAGTTTCAGCAAGATCTCTGAAGAGCCGGAGATCTATCTCCCGCTCCTGATCATCCCGCTGCTCGTTCTTCTGACGACACTGCTTCAGAACTTCATGATCTCCAGAATGAAGCCGGACGCAAAGCAGAAGAAAGAAGACAAGAAGCGTGCGCAGAACAATCCTGCATTCAATGCTCCGGAAGACTCCGGTGCCCGTACCGCGAAGATCATGAATATCGTAATGCCGGCTGTCATGCTCCTTACCACATTCATGCTTCCGGCAGCATTCGGTTTCTACTGGATCGTAGGTAACCTGATGGGTATCCTCCAGCAGGTTCTGACATACTACATGTTCACCAAGCCTTACGAAGAAAAGAAGAAGGAACTGGCAGAACAGAAGAAGAACGCATTCAAGAAAAAGAAGAAAAAAGCGGAGCTCGCTGCTGCAGGTGCAGGTGCGGATGGTTCCGTAAGTGTTCCCGGAAAGAAGTCCGGCAAGAAAAAGCAATAATTTAATCGTACGGAGAGATCTGTACGGCAAGGAGGTATAGGCAGGCATGGAAAAGACAGTCACCAAGACCGCAAAGACGGAAGAGGAAGCCATCGAACTGGCTCTTTCCGAACTCGGTGTGGAGAAAGATCAGGCACAGATCGAAGTCCTCGAAGAGGGCAAAGGTTTCCTGGGCCTTGGCAAGAAGGAAGTTACCGTTCGCGTTACCGCGGAGGTTGCTGATGAAGAAGATGAGGACGACGGCGACGTTTACTACGGCGACGACGAGTCTTTCGAAGGCGATGAAGCCAGTGAAGCGGAAGATGCCGCTGTATCTTTTGTAGCGGAAGTTCTTTCCGGTATCGGCATCCACGGCAAGCTCGACTCTTATCGTGAAGAAGATGTGATCCATATCACAGTTAACGGTCAGGACTGCGGCGCAGCGATCGGCCGTCACGGTGAGACGCTCGATTCGATCGCATATCTTACCAATCTGGTTGCTAACCGTCACAGTGAGGAGAGACTTCGTGTTATCCTCGATATCGGCGGATACAGAAAGCACAGAGAAGAAGTGCTTATCAATATGGCACACAAGGCTGCTAATCAGGTACTGCGCAACAAGCGCCAGTATGTGATGGAGCCGATGAATCCGGCAGAGCGCCGTATCGTTCATGCCGAGCTTCAGGGTGTCAAGGGCGTAACGACACATAGTGAGGGAGAAGAGCCGAACAGAAGAGTGGTCGTCACTCTCGAGCAATAAGTCCTTTTCCTGGGGGAGGCGATTCTATCTTGGATAAGCCATATTGCGCATGTGCTACGCCACCCGGAGTCAGCGGGATCGCCGTGATCCGCATGGCAGGAGAGAATTCCTGTGAGGTCGCGGACAAGGTATTTACGATCCGCCGC
Source organism: uncultured Eubacteriales bacterium (assembly GCA_900317035.1). Classification (GTDB taxonomy): domain Bacteria; phylum Bacillota; class Clostridia; order Saccharofermentanales; family Saccharofermentanaceae; genus Scatonaster. The sequence continues at coordinate 11,613 of ONFC01000035.1, read as the reverse complement.
ACGGCAGGAGATGCGAAGAGCGTTTCTGAAATGCCCGGCTATACAGTGGCATATGGCTTTATCTTCGATCCATCTACTTCCAAGGTCGTAGATGAAGTTATGCTGACGCGCTTTTGCGCTCCCCATTCCTATACAGGTGAAGATTCTGTGGAGATCTCTTGTCATGGCGGTCTGACCGTCCGGCAGGAGATCCTTCGCGTTTTATTGGAAAACGGCGCGCGTATGGCGGAGCCCGGTGAGTTTACGAAGAGAGCTTTCCTCTCGGGCAAGATCGATCTGTCGCAGGCCGAGGCAGTCATGGATGTTATCTCCGCAGACTCCGATCTGGCACTTCGTGCCGCGGAATCCCATCTGCAGGGTTCACTCCGGACAAAGATCCGTGAGCTCTGCGATGATCTTTATAGCTGCATGGCTGTCTTTGAGATGTGGATCGATGAACCGGATGACGAAGATGCGCAGCGGGCTCTAAAAGACAATACCACTTCGCTATGTTCTGCGCGCGATAAGATGCAGGAACTGCTCTCTACATACCGTCAGGGCAGGATATTAAGTGAACGTATGACGATCGTTATCTGCGGCATCCCCAACAGCGGCAAATCCTCGCTTCTGAATTATCTGAGCGGATATGACCGGGCGATCGTTACCGATATTCCCGGAACGACCAGAGATACGCTGGAGGTCGTTACGAGTCTTCGGGGAGTTCCGGTGAAACTTATCGACACGGCAGGGATCCGGGAAACGGAAGATGTCGTCGAAGCTATCGGCGTCGATCGTGCAACCGGTGCACTCGCCGAGGCGGATATCGTCTTATGGCTCGTTTCCTGCGATGAGGATGATATCGAGGATGCGATGATGGACCGTATCCTGACGCTCCCGAAGGAGACGAAGATCGGACTTCTGATCAGTAAATCCGATACGGCTGATGAGGAGCAGATCGAAAAGAAAAAAGCAAAGGTCGAGGGACGGATCGCGGAAAAGAAATATCCGAGAGATCTTGATTTCTGCGGATGCATCTCTTCACGTAACGGTGAAGGGATGAAGGAGATCGAGGATCTCGTCACTTCGACCTATAACGAACTCGGTACGGCACATGCTCAGGAAGTGCTGCTTACGAATCAGCGCCATGTCGAGCATCTGTCGGCAGCAGTCGATAAGATCTCCCGCTGTATCGCACTTTCGCAGGAAGGCGTCAGCCTGGAAGAGCCGTCCCTTCTTCTTCGGACGGCCATGGAGGAACTTGGCGAGATCACCGGAGACTCTGTAAGCGATCAGCTGGTTAATACGATATTTTCACGCTTCTGCGTGGGCAAATAAGAAGGATAGAAGGAACTATGGGAAACTGGGAACAGATGAAAGACCACGCCTCCTGGTATGAGGCAGGAACTTTTGATGTGGCGGTCATCGGCGCCGGACATGCCGGCTGCGAGGCGGCTTTTGCCTGTGCGCACTTAGGTCTTTCCACGCTTCTTCTGACCCTTCACCTGGACCAGCTGGCTAATCTCCCGTGCAACCCGAGTATCGGCGGAACTGCGAAGGGACAGCTGGTGCGCGAGATCGATGCCCTCGGTGGCATCATGGGTGAAATGGCGGATCTTTCAGCGATCCAGACAAGGATGCTCAACCGCTCCAAAGGACCGGCCGTATTCTCTCCGCGTGCGCAGATGGACCGCTCGGCATACAGCCGCAGAATGAAAGCCCGTATCGAAAAAGAAGAGAATATATCCCTCGTGCAGGGCGAAGCCGTCGAGCTTTTCTGGGAAGAGAAAGACGGGAAAAAGGTCCTGAACGGGATCTGCACCCGAAGCGGAGCATGCTATCACGTAAAGGCAGCAGTCATCTGCTCCGGCACATATATGGAAGCAAGGACGATCCGTGGAGAAGTGATCGTCGAGAGCGGTCCGGACGGACTGTCCCGATCGGTCGGTCTGTCAAAGAGCATGGCAGAGGCCGGCATCACTATGCAGCGGTTTAAGACGGGTACACCGGTGCGCGTCAATGCACGTACTGTCGATACATCCGTGATGGAGATCCAGCCCGGAGAACCGGATATGCCGCCGTTCTCATATAAAAACGAGATGGACGGAGTGACACCAAGACAGGAGCAGGTACCCTGCTATTCGGTCTGGACGACACCCGAAACGAGAAAAGTCATTACCGGGAATATGGACAGATCGCCGCTTTATAGCGGAGTCATTGAGGGCACCGGTCCGAGATACTGTCCGTCAATCGAAGATAAATTCATGAGATTTCCCGATAAGAGCCGTCATCAGATCTTCGTCGAACCGATGGGAGATGAGACACAGGAGCTCTATCTGCAGGGATTCTCCACCAGTCTTCCGGAAGATGTGCAGGTACAGATGGTACACTCTCTTCCGGGTCTTGGAAAAGCACATATCCAGCGGGCAGCCTATGCGATCGAGTATGACTGCATCGATCCGACAACGGCGGATCTTTCCCTGGAGTCCACCTGCCTGGAAGGACTGTTTACCGCAGGACAGGTCAACGGATCTTCCGGATACGAGGAAGCAGCGGCGCAGGGCCTGATGGCAGGCATCAACGCCGCCATGAAGATCCTCGGAAGAAAGCCGGTGATCCTCGACCGTTCGCAGGCATATATCGGAGTTCTGATCGATGACCTTGTTACCAAGGGAACGAAAGAACCTTACCGTATGATGACCTCCCGCGCCGAATACAGGATATTCCTGCGTCAGGATAATGCGGATATGCGTCTTACGGAGATCGGCCACCGGATCGGTCTGATCGATGACGCCAGATTCAGTGCTTTTGAAGAAAAGAAAAAAGCGATCGAAGAGGAAAAAGCCCGCCTTCGTGCGACATTTCTCCCGCCTTCTCCGAAGCTCCATGAGATCCTTACTTCCTGCGGAAGCACAGTTACCCAGTCCGGTATCTCGCTGGCGGAACTCATCAAACGCCCGGAGATCCATTACAGAGATCTCGCCGAAGTCGATGACAAAAGGCCGGATCTTGCGCCATCTGTTATTTTTGCCGTGGAAGTTGACATCAAGTACGAAGGATACCTGGCACTGGAAAATGACCGGATAAAGAAATTCGCGGCGCTCGAGAATAAGAAACTATCCCCGGATATTCCGTACGATCAGATCACGGGGCTCCGCCTCGAGGCGAGAGCCAAGCTCATGCAGAGAAAGCCCATGTCACTGGGTCAGGCTTCCCGTATCTCCGGAGTATCTCCTGCGGATATTGCTGTGCTTCTGGTGTATCTTGAGGCAAAAAAGAGAGAAGACGCGGGGACAGTAAGCGCAGATAAAGATGAAGGAAACGAAAGAAACGATGGATAAGAAAAAGCGGATCAAACCGGAAGTAAAAAAGAATCTTTCCCCGGAGCAGAAAAAAGCACTCCGCAACGGAAATCTCGGACGATCGGAAAAGAAGGCGGCTCCTGCGCCGAAGCATGAGCCGATCATCACCAGCGAGGAAGATATTTCCCGTGCAAAGGAAATCTCTCCTTTTCTGACATCCGGCAGCAGTGATATTTCCGTCCCGCTCTCTGCGGAGAGCATCCGCGCATTCCAGGTATATGCCGCGATGCTACGAAAGTGGAATGAGAAAATGAACCTGACCAACATTGTCGATGATCAGGGTATCGCGATCCGCCACTTTATCGATTCTCTTACGCTGGTATCCCATATCGAGGAAGAAGAGAAAAAGAAGGGCAGAAAAGAACTGACCCTGATCGATGTCGGAACCGGTGCAGGATTCCCTGGAATTCCGCTGAAGGTAACCATGCCGGAATTAAAGATCACGCTTCTGGATTCGCTGAAAAAGCGCATCAGTTTTCTCGATGCGGTCTGTGAGCAGCTCCAGCTTACCGGGATCACTACCGTACATAGCCGTGCCGAAGATGGTGCGAAGAATAAACAGTACAGGGAGAAGTTCGACATCGCGACTGCCCGTGCTGTCGCATCTCTTCCCACTCTCTGCGAGTACTGCCTGCCGTATGTTAAGACCGGCGGCATCTTCCTCGCTATGAAAGGCCATGCGGAAGAGGAGATCGGGCAGGCAGCAAAAGCGATCGTCACTTTGGGCGGAACGATCGAAGATGTCCATGAATTCCAGCTCCCCGGAACCGACATGAGAAGAACGATCCTTCTGATAAGAAAGATCCGCCCCACGCCGGCTTCCTATCCAAGAAGCCAGGGTAAGGCGGATAAAGATCCTATTATGTAAACCTTCCCGGGATAACCGGATCAGATCAATAATCTTTCACACAGACAAGCTCCGGACCGTCTTCCGACAGTTTCCCGTCTTTGAAAAGGATCGCATACAGATACTTTCTGCTGGGTACGATATTTGAATCATCAAAATGAGAAATCGTAATATACAGGATCTGTGTTTCCTGATCGAAGTACAGACCGGTGATTTCATCCGAGTCTTCGGTATTTTTCGTGCCAAGATAGTTATTCCCGTTTTTAAATCGGGGAGTCAGCGTCTTGCTGTCATCCAGATCGATCAGGAGCCCTGACCTGTCACCGGAAACGGAAACGATATGACCGTCTGCCCGGATCGAAGTCGCTGAACTCATATATCTGTACATATCCTCTGCATCCTCGGAAACAGAATCCGTCTCCTCGGTAGCGGCTACTGTAGTATCCTCGGATACGTCCACTTCAGTTTCCTCGAAGGAAGTTCTGGTAGTTTCAAATGAATCTTCCCCTTCGATATCGAACCCGTGATTGTGAAGCTTGTCGGAAGAGTACTTGGTGTGATCCAGGCCGAGAATGCTGTCGATATCTGCAGTTACAGTGTTGACTGCATCGTTATGTTCTTTGACTTTGCGGACCCCTCCATCCTTTTTGCTGTCACTCAGCTTCGGAAGAAGGACGACGGCCAGACCGCCGACGACGAGAAGAACACATGCAACCGGGACCATTGCCTTCAGGAAAAGAGTTCTGCGCGCGTCTTTACGGACAGACTTATCAAGCGTCTCCTGTGCCTGCTGGATACGTGCCTGCTCGATCGCACGGCGGGTCTTCTCCAGAAGCTCGTCAGATGCCTGAATCGGTTCCAAAGCTTTTTTCAGTTCGTCACCTAACATCGCTATTCCTCCCTTCCAAAATCTTTTAGTTTCGCTCTGGCACGCATCAGCCGGGAGCGTACAGTGCTCTCCGTAATGCCGAGCTGTTTGGCGATCGCTTCGTTATCCATATCGAAATAGAAACGAAGAAGGATCACATCTTTATACTTTGCCGGCAGATTCTGCACCGCGTCCAGAAGCGGACTGCTGGTGTCCATAGCGTCGATCAGGCGCTCTTCCACCTGATTTCCGGGAAGCGGTTTGATCCGCTTCTTTTCCTCGCTCTGCGGTTTCGTCTTATCCAGGAGATCTCCCATAAAACTCGTCCGCTTCATGTAGGAGGACTTCAGATAGTCCAGACATACGTTTCTGGCGATGGACAGGATCCAGTACTTGATATCGCTGTCGCCCCTATAGGAATCGGACCTGGTCATGACCTTCACGAACACGTCCTGAAAGGCATCCTCAGCAAGGCTTTGCTTCCTGAGATAGACATTGCACATACGAAGAACATCATTTCCGTACAGCCGGAAAAGCTCTTCCACGTCGAGGTTTTGTCTTCCTTCCATTCCCATAAGGTTTTTTCTGCCTCACTAATCAGACGAGATATGCTTGCGCTTTGTTGCATTTTTTAGTGCTTTTCGAAAAGAAGTTTTTCCCTTCTTAAACACAAGACCTATTCTATACAAAAATCTTGATTTTGACCACCGAAAAACGACATGTTGTGGTAAAATAGAACAGATGTATTCTAAATAAGGTATAAAGGAGAAAGACGCATGTCTGATTCTACAAACGAACCACTTTCCGGCAAGGATCTGCGCAAACAGCAGGAAGCCGAGGTGGACGCGATCTTCTGCTCGGAGCAGACCACTATTATCCCGGTCGATCTGGAAAAAGAAATGAAAAAATCGTTCATCGACTATGCGATGAGCGTTATTTCTGACCGTGCTTTGCCGGATATCCGTGATGGTCTTAAGCCGGTACACAGAAGAATTCTCTACTCGATGTTTACCCAGGGTTTTACCCCGGACAAGCCGTACCGTAAGTGCGCCACCACAGTCGGTGACGTACTCGGACGATTCCATCCGCACGGCGACGCATCCGTTTATGACGCACTCGTCCGTCTTGCTCAGGATTTCTCCATGAGATATATGCTGGTCGAGGGCCATGGTAACTTCGGTTCCATGGACGGTGACCCGCCGGCTGCTTACCGTTATACAGAGGCAAGACTCCAGAAGGTCGCCATGGAGATGATGAGCGACATTAACAAGGGAACTGTCGATTTCCGTCCGAACTTCGACGAACATGACGTCGAGCCGGTCGCTCTTCCGTCCCGTTTCCCGAACCTCCTGGTCAACGGTTCCGTCGGTATCGCCGTAGGTATGGCGACCAACATCCCGCCGCATAACATGGGCGAGGTCATTGACGGTGTCGTTATGCTCCTGGATAATCCGGAAGCAACGATCGACGATCTGATGACCGTGGTAAAAGGACCTGACTTCCCGACAGGCGGTATGATCCTCGGACGCCGCGGTATCTCCGACACCTACAGAACAGGTAAGGGCCGTATCGTCGTACGTGCCCATACCGATATCGAGGTCATGGCGAACGGCCGTGCAAGGATCATCGTGCACGATCTGCCGTACATGGTCAATAAGGCTCGTCTCATCGAGCGTATCGCCGAGCTTGTTAAGGAGAAGAAGATCGAAGGTATCTCCGATATCCGTGATGAGTCCGACCGTAATGAGAAGGTACGTATCGTTATCGAGCTCCGCCGCGATGCGAATGCAAATGTCGTACTCAATCAGCTGTACAAGAACTCCCAGATCCAGGATGCATTCTGCGCGAATATGCTCGCTCTTGTTCCGGATGCCGAGGGAAGACTCGAGCCGAAGACCATCAACCTGATGGATGCGCTGACTTACTACATTGCCCACCAGGAAGACGTTGTTCTCCGCCGTACCAAGTATGATCTGGAAAAAGCACTTGCCCGCAAACATATTGTGGAAGGCCTCCTGATCGCGATCGATAACATCGATGAGGTTATCCAGATCATCCGTTCCAGTAGAACTGAGGATCAGGCAAAGCAGAGATTGTGTGAGAGATTCGGATTCTCCGACAAGCAGGCCCAGCATATCGTCGATATGCGTCTCGGCCGTCTTACCGGTCTGGAAAGAGAAAAACTCGAAGCGGAAGCCAGAGAGCTCGATGAAAGAATTGCTTACTTCAAAAATGTTATTGACGATGAGACTCTCCTTAGAAAGGTCATTAAGGACGAGATCCTCGAGATCAAGAAGAAGTACTACGAAGACAGAAGAACAGAGATCGGACCGCCGGATGAGGATGAGATCGATGATGAGTCCCTGATCCAGGAAGAGCAGATCGTGATCACGCTGACCAACCTCGGCTACGTGAAGCGCTGCCCGATCGATACCTATAAGAGCCAGCACCGTGGCGGCCGCGGAATCTCAGGCCTTGCCACACATGAAGAGGACTATGTCACGAAGATCATTACGTCTTCGACGCATGACTTCCTCCTGTGCTTCACAAACAGAGGCCGCGTATTCCGTATGAAGGGATATCAGATCCCGGAGGCAGGACGTTCCGCGAAGGGTACGGCAGTTGTTAACCTTCTCCAGCTCGAAGCGGAAGAGAAGATCAGAACGATCATCCCGATCAGAGACTTCGAGTCCGGCGCATTCCTTACGATGGCCACCAGAGAAGGTATCATCAAGAAGACACCTCTTACGGATTACTCCCGTATCAACCGCTCCGGTCTGATCGCGATCAATATCCGTGAAGATGACGAACTTGTCGGCGTCCACATGACGGACGGCGAGCAGGAGATCGTTCTTGTTACCAGAAACGGTCTGTCCATCCGCTTTAATGAGTCGAATGTCAGAAGTACCGGCCGTAACACCATGGGTGTTAAGGGTATCACACTCCGTGAAGGTGACGAAGTCATCGGCATGGCACCGGTAGTCGAGAACAGAAACCTCCTCGTTGTTGCCGAAAAGGGCTTCGGTAAGAGAACCGAGATGGAGGAATATCGCGTACAGTCCCGTGGCGGTAAGGGTCTGATGACCTACCGTGTATCCGATAAGACAGGACCTCTCGTAAGAGCGCTCCTCGTTGATGATGACAAGGATATCCTTATCATTAACAATGACGGCATCGTGATCCGTCTGTGGGCAAAGGAGATCCCTGTCCTGTCCCGTGTTACCCAGGGCGTTACCCTCATGAGATCGAAGAATGCGACGATCGTCGATGTCGCTATCGTGGATCACGAAGAGGAAGAAGAGACCGAGTCTATCCCGGAGGATGCGGAAGTGCTTGTGGAAAGCGGAACCGAGGAACTCCTGAAGCGTGCGGAAGAACAGGCTGCCGAAGAAGAGGCACAAGCTGCCGCTGCACCGGAAGATTCCAGTGAGGAGAGTACGAACGCATGATCCGAAAGACCCGCTACATATCTTCCGCCAGATCCGGAATGATTCGTAGAAAGAGATGGCAGGGGATGCTGTCCTTGCTTCTGGCGGCTCTCCTTGTCCTGATCCTGCCGTTGAATAGTCTTCTAGCGCTGGATCCGGAAACAACGGCTTCCGGAGATCAGGCTGTCGCCGGAGAAAGCGGCGAGAGCCAGAATGCGCTTGATGTTGATTACAGATCAAAGGGTGTCGGGCAGCAGGAGATGGAGATCCCGTCGCTGGATAAGGTGCAGTGTGCATCGTACTTCTGCTATGACAGAACGACCAGACAGGTTATCATCGCGAAGGATGAAAACAAAAAGGTCTTTCCGGCCAGCATGACGAAGATCCTGACACTTGCGCTGGCGCTTGAGTATCTGGACCCGCATGAGATCATCACGGTAAGTAAGACAGCAATGGATGCGACCACACCGAACTCCACCATGATGGGTGTCGTAGCAGGTGAGGAGCTGGAAGCCAATGAACTGTACTTCGGTATGATGCTGCCGTCAGGAAACGATGCAGCCAATGTTCTGGCAGAGGAGATCGCCAAGCACTATAATGCTCAGAAGGGCGCGCTTCCGACTACGACCCCGCTTCCCACTCCGCCGGCGGATGGAAGCCCGGCGACGGAAGATCCGAACAAGTTCACGCTGATCGGACAGTTCGCTTATATTGCCAACATGAAGATCCAGGAACTGGGACTTACGAACTCCCACTTCATGAATCCGAATGGCCTGCATAATGACAGACACTATACGACATCTCACGATCTGGCGATGATGTTCGACTACGCGCTGAATTTCGAAGATTTCTGCACGGTCATCTCCGCGCCGACCCACTTCTTTAAAGCAGATAACAAGCATCCTTTCGACGGATGGAAGAAGGTCAGCAATACGAACCACCTTCTGACAGATCCTTATATGATCGGTATGGATGCACACTGTGCGGAAGTATTCGGTGGAAAGACCGGAACGACGAAGGTTGCCGGAACAGGTATGACGGTCCTTACGATCAATGAGAATGGTCATGAGATCATTACCTGCGTATGCGGGATCCCGTATGACGTGGCTGACCATCAGACGGTCTATATCGCCGCCATCGTACGCGAGGCGAATATCAAGTGCTGGGAATCCGATCCGGTCCACCGTGTGGATGGAAATGTGATTGATAACCGCACCTACAATGCACCGAAGGATAATGTTCCTTCCGGAAGCAAAGGCAATGTTACCGTTTCTTCTCCGGAGTCTACAGAGGAGACTCTTGAACCAACGGAAACGACACAGGCGCCGTCTACAGCTGCTACAACAGTGCCGCAGCCGGAGACGAAGACAGAAAAGAAGGGCCTTATAGAGAAACATCCGGTCCTTGTCATCGTGTTGACCATTCTGAGTACGATCGTTGTAATTATGATCGTTCTGACGATTATATCCGTAACAAGGGTAAAGAAGAGAAGAAGAACGGGTATCCGTAAAGTGAGATTCTGATCTCCTTATATATTTATAGAGATAAAGAAGGAGCTGCTCATCTGAGCAGCTCCTTCTTATTTCTTTTTCCCATCTTATCGTTCTCCGGCTGTTAGACCGGAGATCACCGTGATTAGAGATCCTTTACCTCAGCGAGGATCTTCTTGACGGATTCAGCGGAAGCCTGCAGGAAGCGGAGCTCCTGAGGATCAAGGTCGAGCTCGAGAACTTTCTCGACACCGTCTGCACCGATGATCGTAGGAACGTTTGTCGCAACATCCTGGATACCATACTCACCGCAGAGAACAGATCCTACTGTACGGATCGTGTTTTCGCCCTTCAGGAGGGACTTTGCGATAGTGGAAACGGAAACTGCGATACCATCGAATGTAGCACCCTTGAGCTTGATGACTTCAGCACCGGAGAAACGTGTCTTCTCAGCGATCTCGATGCGGTCAGCCTGTGTGAACGGGATGCCGGTGGTCTTGGAATAATCGTCGATGGAAAGACCGGCGATGTTGGTGGCACTCCATGCAGGGAGCTGGGAATCACCATGCTCACCGATGATGTAACCATGTACGTTACGTACGTCGATATCTAATTTCTGGGAGATGAGGATACGGAAACGGGCACTGTCAAGAACGGTACCGGAACCGAGGACTCTGTTTCTCGGGAGACCGGACCACTTGGTGATCATGTATGTCAGTACGTCGACCGGGTTGGAAACAACGAGGATGTTACCGCCTGTATAGTGCTCCATGATGCTTTCTGTGATCTTCTTTGCAAGACCGACATTCTTCTTTGCAAGATCGAGACGGGTCTCACCCGGCTTTCTCGGAATACCTGCTGTGATGACGATCAGATCGCAATCCTTAACATCAGAGTAGTCACCTGCGTAGATGTCCATCTGGCCGAGGAAAGGAAGTCCGTGACTGATATCCAGTGCTTCACCCTTTGCCTTGTCCTGGTTGACATCGATCAGAACCAGCTCGGTGCACAGCTGCTGGATAGCCATCGCGAATGCGATCGAAGATCCGACAGCACCTGCGCCGATAATCGCAACTTTAGAACCATGTTTAATCTTCATTTTCCTACCAACTCCCAAATACTTTCTTATGTATTCACCTATATTTCATGAAAAAGGATCGTGCCGAAAGATCACGGCAAAACCCTACTCGAAAAACTGGCAAGCGTATTTTAATATGAATTAATCCTGATGACAACGGCAAAAAAACAAAAAGCATTATATGCATAAAAGCACTTCGAAAAATGCATTTTTAGATATGAAAAAAGCATACGAAAATTAAACATGCTAGTATGCAAGTTACGGGGTATGCTTTTGACAGGCAGACCGGATCGGTGTATTATCCTGCAATGCGAATGTGTTGAGAAAGTTTTTCGAGGAATATTTTCAATCCTGATCACGCCTTATTACTATAAAGGATATATATAGAAAAAATTTCTCAAAAAAGGTGTTGACACACCCCACATCCCGTGATACTATTATTGAGCGCTTCACGAGAGGCGCACGGAACGGACCTTGAAAATTGAATAGAAGAGCAGAAAGTAATTACTACTTTTATACGAGCCAAATGTTCAATTCATAGAGTTGAAAAACATAAGTAAACAA
>ONFC01000163.1 GCA_900317035.1 uncultured Eubacteriales bacterium | reverse complement strand
AGGGCTTCATCTTTCGATCTCGACGAATCTTTATGCTTATGACTGCCCGGAGCTGATTCCGCCGAAGACCGTGACGGACGGGCACATACATAAGTGCACGATGGAGGATGTCGATGTGCTGACAGACTTCTTCGAGATATTCCACGATGCTGTCGGAATCGATAAGGCGAGCAGAGAACAGTACAGGATCGATGCGGAAAACGGGATCAGCGAAGGATCCATGTATCTTTGGAAGACGGATGACGGGGAATTTGTTGCGAGCTGCCACTGGCATCCGGTACAGGATATGGCGTCCATCGGACTGGTATTTACCAGAACTGAGTACCGCCGGCATCACTATGCAGAACATCTGGTATATGAAGTCACGAAGATCGCAAAGGAAGAAGGATACCTTCCGATGCTCTACACGGATGCGGACTATGTTGCTTCCAACAAGTGCTATGAGAAACTCGGATATATTCTTCGAGGAAAACTCTGCACGATCAGCTGAATAATCAGCCAGCTTTATGGAAAAGGAGTGCGGCGTTATGGCCGCCGAAGCCGAGGGAGTTACTCATCGCATACTGAATGTTGCGCTGTTTTCCTTTTCCGAAAGTGTAGTCGAGATCCAGTTCCTCCTCACCGGAAAAAGAATTCCGCGTCAGGTGAATATAGCTCTCTGTCATTGCGCGGATGCAGACGATTGCTTCGATCGCGCCGGCGCCTCCGAGGAGATGTCCGGTCATGGATTTTGTGGAGTTGATGGAGATCTTCTCCGCATCGTCTCCCATCGCGTATTTGATCGCGCGCGTCTCGTAAAGGTCATTTAGATGCGTCGAGGTACCGTGGGCATTGATGTAATCAATATCGGCAGGGAGGATTCCTGCCTGAGCCATGGCGATCTTCATCGCCATACCGGCTCCGCTGCCATCTGGGGTTGGGGAAGTTATGTGATATGCATCGTTAGTTACACCATAGCCCACGACCTCGGCAAGGATATTCGCATTCCTTTTTACGGCATGCGCATATTCTTCAAGAATAAGAATTCCGGCTCCTTCTCCCAGGACAAACCCGTCGCGCTCCTTATCAAAAGGACGGCAGGCATGCTCCGGATCGGAACAGGTGGAAAGTGCTTTTAGCGCGGAAAAACCGCGGATAGCTGAACTTGTGATGGCGGCTTCGGTCCCGCCTGCTACGATCACGTCGGCTTCTCCCAGACGGATCGAGTTATATGCCTCGCCGATACAGTGGCTTCCTGTCGCGCAGGCAGTGGAGATGTCCATGTTTTTGCCCTTCAGGCCGAACTGGATCGCGATGTTCGCAGATGCCATGTTCGTGATGACCAGAGGGATATAAAGAGGATCGGTCTTCGCGCCGCTAAGAAACTTCGGGATCTCCATCTCGTGCTTCTGCATCGCGCCGATACCGCAGCCGACGATCACGCCCATACGGAACGGATCTTCACGGGTAAGATCGAGCCCTGAATCCTGAAGCGCTTCTCTCGTCGCAGCGACGGCATACTGCGAGAAAAGCTCCATTCTCTTGGCGGATTTGAAATCCATGAAATCCCGGGGATCAAAGCCTTTGACCTCACCGGCGAGCTTGATGGGGGAATCGGAAACATCCACCTTTGTGATCGGAGCGATCCCGTTTCTGCCTTCTTTCAGGCCCTGCCAGAATGATGCCACATTATTACCCAGCGGGGTGACAGCTCCCAAACCTGTGATTACGACTCGTCTTGTTTCCATAGTACCGATCCTTCTCATCTGTGTTTCGAGTAAAAGTGTAATCAAATCCGAAGGAAACAGGAACGGTCAAGATCATCGAAGTATCCGATTTTGCGGAATAATGGAAAACTGTGAAAAATAGTACAAATTGCGGAATTTGCGCAAATACTGAAAGATTGGCGGTATAGAGCAAAAAATGTGGTATCATGCTTGATAGGAAAAGAACGGAGGAAGAGAAATGGCATTACTTACCAAGGGAGCAATCATGAGCACTTTTGAGGAAATGCTCGAAGAGATGCCTTTCGACAAGATAACGGTCTCGGCGCTCGTAAAGAGATCCGGCATCAGTCCGAATACTTTTTACTACCACTACTGCGACAAGTATGCCCTCCTCAACGAATGGTTCGGAATGAAGCTGCGCGTGATCCGGCAGGACGAAGATGAGTACGCCGGCTGGCAGAAAAGGATCAAGTTCTTTTTCCTCATGTGCCACGACAATCCGCGGCTGATCCATCACATTTTTGACTCGCTTTCCCGTGAACAGCTCGAGCACTATATCTTCGAGATCACGGATAAAGTATTCATCAGCTATGTCAGAAAAAAAGCGGAAGGCAAAACCGTCTCCGAGAAAAAGATCCGCGAGATCGCGAGATTCTATACATATGCATTTATCGGCTTCTTCCTCGAGTACATCTGGGATGACATGGAAGAGGATGTTGATTCGAAAGTCGACCATCTAAGTGAGATGTTTGACCGTTTTATCGAGAGCGCGATCCAGTAACTATACCATAGGTTTAATCCGGCGTTTTTCCGCCGGTTCAGTGATACAATAATCGATGAAAAGAAAATTTCAGAGAAGGGATGAATCACCATGAAACGCTGCATTGCAGATGCTCCACGCAGAGCCTGAGGAGACTGTGTGGAGGAAGAAATAGTTTTCCTCGAGCTTTGCTTCTAAAGTCATTTCAACGATAAGGAGCAAAGATATGAATAACGAAATAGAAAATAAAAAGAAGAATCCACTTCGGGATTTCTATGTCCTTTGGAGCACGCAGAGCCTGTCCCAGCTGGGATCGAGCATCACGGCATTTGCGCTGACACTGTGGCTCTATGACAAGACCGGATCCGCTTTAGGCACGGCGGCGCTGACGATCTGTACGTACGCGCCTTACGTGATCATGAGCATCTTCGCGGGTGCGCTGACGGACCGGTTCAATAAGAAAAAGACCATGCTGGTGTGTGATACACTGGCGGCCTTATGCACGGTCGTGGTGTTCCTTCTTTATAAGACAGATACACTGGCGGTCTGGCATCTTTATGCAATCAACGTATTTTCCGGACTGATGAATACGGTGCAGCAGCCGGCATCGGAAGTGACCATGACCCTGATCGTGCCGAAAGAGCATTATCAGAAGATCAGCGCCATGAACTCGCTGACCCGCTCACTGAATTCTATTCTGCACCCTTTGATCGCTACGGCACTGTATGGGCTGTTTGGTATGAGTGTAGTGTTTGCACTGGATCTTCTTACTTTCGCTACCGCCTTTGTGGCACTTCTGAAATTCGTGCAGATCCCGGAAAAACCGAGCGAGAAAAAAGAGAGTACGATCACCCTTGCGAAAGAAGGACTTCGTTTCCTTAAGAAGACACCGCTGGTGTTCTCGCTGATCCTCTTTATGTCCGGCGTCAATCTCGTGGCATCTGCCTTTGACGCGACACTGTACGGGTATGTGATCCCGAATCCGAGAGGTGGAAAAGAAGTACTGGGTATCGTGACTGCATGTTCCGGTATCGCGATGGTCATCGGAAGTCTGATCGTATCAAAGATGCCGAAACCGAAGGATAGAGTAAGAGTCATCTTTGTGACGATGCTGATCTCCTTAAGTGTGGAGAACTTCGTTCTGGCCTTCTCGAGAGAACCGGTGCTGTGGTGCCTGGGGCAGATCGTCGGATGGGTACTGGTTCCGGTCATGAGCGCGAACCTGGATGTAGTCCTTAGAAATTCCATCCCCGTGGAACTTCAGGGAAGAGTCTATGCATGCAGAAATACTTTCCAGTTCTTCACGATCCCGATCGGTCTTTTTCTCGGCGGATTCATGGTCGATCACATATGTGAACCCTTCATGGCAAGACATGCCTATTCCGAAGTGCTGACGACACTTTTCGGATCGGGAAAAGGATCCGGCGCGGCGCTCATGATGGGCATCCTGGGACTTATCGGAACCATACATTGTCTGGTTTTCGGAACGAGATTAAAGAAGTATCATTATAGTGATTCGTGACGCG
>ONFC01000194.1 GCA_900317035.1 uncultured Eubacteriales bacterium | reverse complement strand
AAAGAGAAAGAAAAAGAGATACAGGAGCAGATCGCGTCGTCGGATGCATATGTCCGTCTGGCAAGAAAAACGATCGATACCTATATCCGTACAGGAGAAATAATAAAGCCGGAAGAGATGGACCTTCCGGAGGACCTGACAGGACGAAGGGCGGGTGCTTTTGTATCCATACATAAACAGGGAAAACTCAGAGGATGCATCGGAACGATCGGACCGACGGAGAAAAACCTGGCCCGTGAGATCGTGAGAAATGCCATCAGCGCGAGCACGAGAGATCCGCGTTTCGACCCGATAAGAGAAGACGAATTGCCGTGGCTCGAGATCAACGTGGATGTGCTCGGCGAACCGGAAGATATTGATTCAGAAGATCAGCTCGACGTCAAACGCTATGGCGTGATCGTCTCCACGAGAGACGGAAGAAGAGGACTTCTGCTGCCGGATCTCGACGGTGTGGATACGCCGGAGGAGCAGGTGTCGATCGCGATGCATAAGGGCGGGATACAGAGGCATGAGAAGTACTTCCTGCAGCGTTTCGAAGTCGTCCGCCATATCTGATTTAGGAGGAAAAGATGACGAAGTGTCATGTGTGTTTCCGGCAGTGTGATCTGAAAGAAGGGCAGACCGGGTTTTGCGGTGCGCGTATTTCCGTCGGAGGAAAGGTCACCGCGGCAAACTACGGACGCATCACCTCTCTTGCGCTCGATCCCATCGAGAAAAAGCCGCTGCGCCGTTTCTTCCCCGGAACGAAGATCCTCTCAGCCGGATCCTACGGATGTAATCTGAGATGCCCATTCTGCCAGAACAGCGAGATCTCCTGGGGAGAGGAGGCAAGAGAGTTTTCCGATACAGCAGAGACTCTTACACCGGAGCTCCTTGTCAGGATCGCAGACAAGTACAGATCGGAAGGAAATATCGGCATCGCTTTTACTTATAACGAGCCGCTTGTGGGCTATGAATTTGTGAGAGATACCGCGAAGCTTGCACATGAAAAGGGTCTGAAAAATGTCCTTGTCTCCAATGGAACCGCATCGGAAGAGGTGCTCTCAGAGATCCTTCCTTACATCGATGCGATGAATATCGACCTGAAGTGTTTCAGTGAAAAGACATACCGAGAGGTGCTCGGCGGAGATCTAGAGATGACGAAAACCTTTATCTCCGGTGCCGCGCGAAAAGCACATGTCGAGGTGACCTGCCTGATCGTCCCCGGGATGAATGATTCGGAGGAAGAGATGCGTGCCCTGTCATCCTGGATCGCATCTCTAAAGGATGAAAACGGAAAAACGATCGGCGATACGATCCCGCTTCACATAAGCCGCTTCTTCCCGAGATTTCATATGACCGACCGCTCCGCCACCGATGTTGACGTGGTCTATTCCCTTGCAGAGATCGCCCGCGAAAAACTAAAGTACGTATATACAGGAAACTGCTAATTAACTTGCGAAAAAGTGAAAAGCTTTCGACGTGCCTCCGCAGGCGAAGCCGAGGACCAGCACAAGAAAGCTCATTCACTTTTTGTGAGTTTTTCAGTTTCTGTTATTGCCTTTCGGTTTTCGCGGGAAGCCTGAGCATGGCGAAGAACGCGATCCCGACACCGATGGCGCATACTACCGTGCCGGTGATGAGCATCGGACGGATACCAAAGTGATCGAGGATCACGCCGCTTAAGAGATTCGAGAAAACGCCACCCATCGTGATCGCAGAGGTGACAAATGCCTGCCCCTTTACCTGGTCGTGATCCGTCATGGTCTTACTGACATAGTAAGCCGCAGCAGGGATGAACACCGCATAGGCGAAGAGCTGGCAGGACTGGCTTAAGTACATATGCCCCATATTCGTCGAGAAGATCAGGATGATGATCTTGATGAGAAATGCTACGCCCGAGAAGAGGAGAAGTACTCTCGAAGTGAACTTCTTGAGGATCAGTCCGATGAGCGCCATGACCGGAAGCTCGAGGATCGCCTGAAGGAAATTGGCATAGCCCAGTTCTTTTTCCGCACCGCCGAGATTTCGGATGATCTGGATCATGAAGTCGTTGATCATATTGTGGGCGAAAAAGAAGCATACCACGCCGACCAGGAAAAGAGAAAAGGCGGGATAGGTCTTGATGAAAGCGGGAAGAGAACTGCTCCGCGAACCGTCTTTTGCTGCGCTTTCCGAAGCGGATGCGCCCGTATTTTCCGGCTTTTTAAATGTGAATACCAGGATGGCGGACAGGACCATCACGATGATGTTGATGTAAAGAAGGATACGGATACCCTGCTCCTCGATGAGTCCGCCGATAAATGCGGAAGTGACCGCGAAACTGGCCGAACCTAAGCCTCTGGCAAGACCATACATGATCCGGCACCCCGCTTTCTGATATTCGAAGCAGAGTGCGGTCATGACCGGCTGATACGCGAACTGGATCATGTAGATGAGAGCAAAGACCGGGAAGATCACGAGCTTGTTATTCGTGCTGAAAAGAAGAATGACTGATCCCGCAAGGATCGTCATGACCGAGATCAGGATGAAGCGCCGGTTCGTCAAAGCCCCCTGTTTGTCGATGATCCCGGCGATCATCGGCTGAACGATGGCGGAAAGGATATTGGCGATGGCTAAAAGCACACCGACTTCCGTATTCGAAAAACCGTTGCCGAGAAGGAATACGGCGGCACATGCGTGGATCGTGCAGAACGCGGCAAAATAAGTCGCGTTGATGAGGATGTACCGGATCGTCCAGAGGATGCCGGAGGAACGTGCGGGTGTCTTTTCGGATGCCATAAACAGGGCTCCTTTTTATGTTTTAAGTTGATTATATCACGTGCCGGAAACATCTGTTATTCACATGTTTTCCACTGAATGTGGAACAATTGTGAATAAATTTGATAAAAAGTGTTGCAAAATTGTGAACGACATGCTATATTGCGCGTGTGAGGATATTAGTCCGCGTATTTT
>ONFC01000042.1 GCA_900317035.1 uncultured Eubacteriales bacterium | reverse complement strand
ATTCCGATCGGATTGACGCAGGCCTACGCCGGAACGCTTAAGGACCTTGGCCGCACGAAAGTCCCGATGGTCGCATCGATCTGCGCGATCTTCGTCAACCTCGTCGGCAACTTCCTTCTGATCTACGGATATTTCGGACTTCCGGAGCTCGGTGCAGTCGGCGCCGCGATCGCGACCGTCATCTCGAGATTCGTCGAACTCGGCATCCTGATCGTCTATACCGGCAAGCACCCGCACCTCTTCCCGTTCATCCGCGGCGCTTTCAAGAACTTCCGCCTCCCGAAGGGCCTGGCCATGAAGTTCTTCCTCAAGGCTCTCCCGCTGATGTCGAACGAGACTTTCTGGTCGCTTGGCATGACGACGATCAACCAGAGCTATTCTTACAGAAGCCTCGATTCCGTCGCTGCGATGAACATCGAGTCCACACTTTGGAACCTCATGGGCGTTGCCTTCATTGCGATGGGCGAAGCCGTCGGCATCATGATGGGCCATATCCTCGGCGCCGGCGAACTGAATGAAGCGAAGAAAACCGCCAACAAAATGCGTATGGTCACTGTCCTCTGCGGTCTGGTGTTTGGCGTGATCATGGTGGGCATCTCCCCCGTTTTCCCACTGCTTTACAACACCTCGTCCTACGTCCGCCACCTCGCATCGAGATTCATCCTGATCGCTGCCGTCACGATGCCCTTCTGCGCCTACTCGCACGCATCGTACTTCATCATCCGGTCCGGCGGAAATGCCTTCATAACAGTGCTTTTCGACAGTGTATACACGTGGGCGCTCGTAGTTCCGATGGCATTCTGTCTGAGTCACTTCACCTCGGTCCCCATCACCTGGATGGTCGCGATCGTACGCGGCATGGAAGTCTTTAAGTGTCTGATCGGCTTCATTCTCGTCCGCTCCGGCATCTGGGTCAAGAACATTGTCGATAACGCCTCGTCCGAAAAACCGGAGCCTTCCCCCTCCACCGAAACCGCCTAATCGCCTAACCACATTAACGCGTCAATTCACATACACATTAAAGCATCACCGAGTTCCGCACAATCAAAAAGCACCGAGCCTTCCCGCCCGGTGCTTTCTTGTTTCATATTCATTCGCCTGTTCCGCGGGCCCTCGCCCATCGGACCTCAAACCGCCGGCCCTCAGCCCTCTGTCTTCTTCATCTCCCAGAGTTTCTCGAGATTATAGTTCTCTCGGTCTTCCGGATGGAACACATGCACGACGACATCCTTGTAGTCCAGCAGGATCCAGCGGCCGGACTCCCTGCCCTCGATGTGGTCCGGCGTGATATCGTAATCGCGCTTCAGCATATACTCGACCTCATCAGCCAGCGCCTTAATATGCGTGGACGACGTACCCGAGCAGACCACAAAATAGTCCGCCAGCACTGTCTTCTCCGCGACAGGAATCAGTTCAATATCAACAGCCTTCTTATTATCCAGAATCGAAACGATCTTCTCGGCAAGCTCTTTAATCTCCATTTGCACCCTCCAAAGTGAAATATGTTAATTCAATTATACACAATTATTCTTTTACGCGAAAAGCACTTTTCTTTAAACATTTTGCGAACTCCGCCGCATCTTTCAACCCCGGCTTCACGCCCTACTTTTCCCGCTGCGCCAGCAGATATGCCAGTGACTTTTTCGTATCATCATGGATCACCTGCCCCTTAGTAGCGAAGCTCTCCTGGATCGCCAGGTAGCACTCGATCAGCGCGCCATCGAGGTCGTCTTCCGCCAGGCGGCGGATCTCGGAGAGGTCGTCATAATGGCGCGCGGGCTCGATCTTATCCGCCAGATACACGATCTTATCCGTGATCGTCATGATCTCGCGCCCGATGGTATGGAACTGGATCGCATCCAGTACCTCCTGATCCTCGACACCATAGTGTTCCTTCGCATAGACCGCACCGGCCGGCGAATGCAGGATCTGCTTTCCCGGGATGTACCCGTGGATGATCTTCGCCGCAAGGTCGATCTGCTGCTTCTCGGGGAGTTCTTTTGCACAGTCATGAAGAAGACCGGCAAGCGCGCACTTATCTGGATCCGCGCCAAAGCGCATCGCATAACGCGTCGCGGTCACACACACATTCATGCTGTGAAGAAGCCGCTTCCCGCTCATCTCGTGAAACAGCGTAAAACAGTGCTTCATGAGGGTCTTGTACATCTCGTCGGATACATTCATCAGCGGAGAATCCTCGGAGTACAGGTCGTGGTCCGCGATAAACGTCTTCACCACGTCGGAAACATCGTCAGATTCCGCCATATCACCATCCGCACGCAGTTTCGAAGACGCGACCTCCACGCCGTCGATCTTGAAAAAGCGGATCTTCGTCCCGAACTTTTCCTCGAGGTGCGCCGCTTCATTTCTGGCCTGTCCCTCATCGATCCCCGGACGCAGCGCACACAGCAGCGACGCCTGTTTCAGGATCTCTTCCGGATGGTACCATGACTCAAATTCAAAAAGGATATCCGACCCGCACATGAAGAAAAGCTCGTCCTTTTCGGACACGACCTTCTGCTTTCTGAGGTTCTTCAGCGTCGTGACCGTGTAGCTCGGTTCGCCGAACACCTGCTCGATGTCGCACACCTCGCACTTCGGCTCGTCCTTGAGCGCCGCCTTCACCATGTAAAAACGGTAGGGCGACAGCGTCACCTTGCGCGCCGGCTTGAAACAAGGCATCCCCGTCGGTATCACGATCACGCGATCGACCTTCTTGCTTCTAATCGCGCCGCGGATCATAGACAGATGTCCGTTGTGGAACGGGTCGAACGCCCCGCCGTAAATGCCTATCTTCAAGTTCTTTTCTCCCTTCATCGGGTCATTCTTATAATCTACTCCAATATTATACTACAAATTTCTGCCGCAAAAGCACTTGCCCGCCGCTCCCTCCTCCCCTCTCGCATATATCAGCACCATCATTAACCGCTTCCCTGTCTTTTACCAATTCTGTTCCAAAAGCACTGTTCCTTTTGGAACTATTTTGGAAAAACGAGGCTTCTGCGCATCTGCCATCCATCTTTTCCATATTATTTCCACAGAATCACTTTATTTTGGAACTATTCTGGAAATCTTTCATCTGTAGCCCTAAATTCACACTTTTTTCCACCAGATTTCCAAAAACGCCTCTCTTTTTGGAACAAATATGGAAATCCAAGGCATCGCGCCTGTTTTTCGCAGTTTTTTCCATATATGTTCCAAAAACAGACGCCAACTGAGAAATCTATTGGAAATCTCTCTTCCTCCCACATCCACACGCACAAAAAAGCTGCCCCCGTTTCCAGAGGCAGCTTCTCAAAGTCGTAAAATCAATCGATCAGCCCAGTGTTCTTCCGATATCTGTTCTGTAGTGCGCTTTTTCGAAGGAGATCTTCTTGACTCCCTCATAAGCGGAATCGATCGCCTCATCCATCGTTGCGCCGTCCGCATATACGCAGAGCACGCGGCCGCCGGATGTCACGAGTTTTCCGTCCTTCAGCGCGGTGCCGGCCTGGAACACCAGATGGCCACAAGTACCGATTCCCGTGATCTCATAGCCCTTGTCATACTTCTCCGGATATCCGCCGCTGGCCATAACGACGACGCAGGAGCAGCCCGGCTTCCACTTCAGATCGACCTGATCGAGAGTGCCGTCGATGCAGGCATCCACGAGCTCCATGAGGTCGTTCTCCATACGCGGCAGGATCGCCTGGCACTCCGGATCACCGAAGCGGGCATTGTACTCGACGACCTTCGCGCCTTCCTTAGTAAGCATCAGGCCGAAGTAGATAACGCCCTTGAACGGACGGTCCTCTGCCGCCAGCGCCTTGATCGTCGGCTCGACGATCGTATCGTAGATCTTCTTCTCCTCTTCTGCTGTCAGATCCGCGCCTGGTGTGACTGCGCCCATGCCGCCGGTGTTGAGACCTTCGTCATGGTCATATGCGCGCTTATGGTCGCGGGAGGTGATCATCGGGATAACGGTCTTTCCATCGGCAAACGCCAGGAGAGTCATCTCCGGTCCCACCATGCATTCTTCAATAACGACCGTGCTTCCAGCTTTTCCAAAAGCACCGTCACTCATCATGGAGATGACGGCCTTCTTCGCCTCATCAAGTGTCTGAGCGATAATAACGCCCTTACCGAGTGCGAGTCCGTCCGCCTTGATGACGATCGGCATTTCCTGAGTCTCGAGGTAAGCGAGCGCCTCGTCCTGCGAAGTAAATGTCTGGTACTTCGCGGTCGGGATATTGTATTTTTTCATCAGTTCTTTGGAGAAAGCCTTCGACGCCTCGACGATCGCTGCATTTGCATGCGGTCCGAAAGCGCGGATACCGGCTGCTTCCATCGCGTCGACCATGCCGAGTGCGAGCGGGTCATCCGGTGCGACGAATACGAGATCGAACTGCTCCTTCTTCGCGTACTCAACCATAGCAGAAACGTCTGTCGCCTTAATCGGCTCGCAGTGCGCGATCTCCGCGATTCCTCCGTTACCCGGTGCACAGTAGAGCTCCGTAACTCTCGGGCTCTGCTT
Source organism: uncultured Eubacteriales bacterium (assembly GCA_900317035.1). Lineage (GTDB taxonomy): Bacteria > Bacillota > Clostridia > Saccharofermentanales > Saccharofermentanaceae > Scatonaster. Next base: position 22,435 of record ONFC01000042.1, on the reverse strand, counting down.
CAGCTTCCAGCAAATTGCATGTTCACGGCCACCGCCGCCTACGACTAAAACTTTCATGAATCGACCTCCGGGTAATATAATCATTCCTTCGGCGGGAAAAGCACTCCTCACCGACAAATTATTATACCAAATTCCGCGCCGTAACGCACGGTCCTTTCAGTCGCGGATTTTCCGGGCTTTTCACATCGCAGCATATAGAAAACATATTCTTATTCAAAAGAAAAAGAAACAGAATGTTCTTATTATGATCAGGAGACACCCGGCTCCAGCGTGATCAGGAGATGCTCGTTGGCGATATCGTTATAGACCTTGCCATGGCACCCTTTGAGATCATAGACATGCACGATCTCCGACAGATCCAGTTCTTTTTCAAAGGAGGAGATCAGATCCGGAAGAGTCTCAAGTTTTTCGGGATGGAAATGGATCGTCTTGGCATCATGGAAGATGGCCGTGTAGAGGATCTGCGCTTCGACGAGGTCCTGGAAGATATGGCTTCCGTACGAAAGTTCCGGGTTATAGCCGGCCCGCGATTCTTCCGTCTCGCATATTATTTCAAAAGCACTGATATCCGAAAATGCGGTTGGCACCCCGAGTTCCGGTGATGTCGTCCCAACCCGTCCCGGCACGATGAGCATCATGTGTTTGCCGAGATCTCTGAAATGCCAGTTCAGTTTTCCGATCAGCCGCGCTACGGCAGGCTTGTCCCGATAAGGCATTTCATAGTACCTGACCGGATCCACATAGACGATCAGGTCCAGTTCCGAAGTCTTACACATGCCCATCGATGCGCCCTTACTTTCCAGGAATATCTTCTCTTCCGTGATCCCCTCGGGAATCACCGTTCCGGATGAAGCTTTCTGGATCTGAAGCGGACGGCACTGCAGAAGATCGATCGAATAATCACCGTCATCAGAGAGATTGATCGTAAACTCCGTATCGACCGGGTATTCATACTCGTCCTGGATACACCGGAGCATCCTTCTCATCTGCTCCATGAGCTGTTTATTGGAAACCAGGCCTTTGCAGGAGATGAACTTGATCTCCCGGGGCCTTCCCATCTCGCGGAAAGATCTTTCTGCATCGACGTCATGCTCGAGAAGTACCCTCTCCAGATACGGCGGCACATCTTCCTGCAGTCTCTCATACGGTAGCTTCTCCAGTTCATGCGAGTTCATGTTGATGACTTCTGCTTTTCCTTGCGAGAAGCGGTGCTTATCGGCCGAGGACGAGTAGGAGGTGCGTTCCGGAGAATCCAGGTTGACGATCCTCGGATATGAGCCTTCCGTGCGGTCGACGGCTGATGTGCCGAGTCCCATAACAAGGCGCAGCATGCCTGCGGAAGGATCCACGTCTTTCATGACCCGGTACGGACTATAGGAGTATCCGACGCCCGCAGCACATGGCATGTAATATTGCCCGTAGTACGAGCCCGATACCCGCTGGATCAGAAGCGCCATCTGTTCATCTCTCTTATCGAGGCCTCTTCTCTTTCTGTAATCCAGCGCGGAAAGGCTCATCGAGCTGGCATAGACCGTCTTGATCGCACGCTCGAACTCGGCGAGGCGCTCCTCAGATGTCCCGCGGTTGACGCAGAATACCGATTCATATTTTCCGGCAAATGCATTTCCGAATCCGTCTTCGAGGATACTGCTGGACCTTATGATATACGGATCCTGCCCGTAGTACTCGATGATACGGACGAACTGTTCCTCCATCTCTTTGGAAAAAGCACCTTCCATGAGCTTGTCTGCGAATTCCTGCGCCAGAGGGAAATACCCCTCTTCGGTGCGCTGGCGGATCCGAAGATCCCAGAGATTATTATCGACGATATAGGTATAGTAGAGATCGGACCCGACATAGAAAGAATCATGTGGCTCCAGATATTCCGCGATATCCGGCTCTTTATTGCGGATGATCGCCCGCGCCAGAAGCATGCCGCAGGACTTTCCTCCGATCATACCCGTCCCGATCATGTGATCCCTGACGGCAAAATAATCCTCCGCCGTAAAGTTCTTCTTGACCATCTCGCGCATCTTACTGTCGCGCGTCATCATGATATTGCACATCCGGCTCATGTTCTCCGTGATATCCGCTTGATTCTCATGAAGGATCTTCGTCTGGTTGAAAAAACGGTCCCAAGAATCCGAGAACTGGTCCGATGAAGATCGCTGGGCCTGCCCCAGCGTCTGATAGAAGCGGCTGGAGCGGACACCATCCAGTATCGGCTGGAACTTTCCTGTCGAAGGCTCATACGTGTGCGGCAGGAACATCGTATCGGAATTCCTGTTCCATACTTTTTCTGGCCGGACATAGATATTCCTGCTGTCCGAATACACATCGATAAAGAGCTGCGTGGTATTCAGGATCTTGTTGATCGCATGCACCGAGTGCTTTCCGCGTATGATCGGGAAAAAGGCGACCGTATCGAGGATAAAAAGGAACGGGCAGGTCACGCGGAAGAAGTTGCCCATCATGAGGTCCGTCGCCCAGGCGGTCTGAAGTTCGGACAGGCAGTCAAATACGTAAAAAGCATCCTTCCCTTCTTTTTCGATGACATTATGTATATCGACAGTAAACGTCTCGAACCGGTGCGAAAGAGCAATCAGCACCGTCTTTACTTCCGGCCTTTCCTCTATCAGAGGATCGTGGCTGGCAAAGCGGAAATAGATGATGTTTCTTCCGTCTTTGATGGCCTGCTCGACATATGGCTCCATAAACAGCGGAACTGCTGTAGATCCGACACGCGCCAGACAACATTATCCCCGAGCCTTATATTGTCAAATGCCTTATCCATCTCAGGGATGCCGCTCAAGATCCTGTCAAATGCCGCCATACTGCCCTCCCGTCCGGATACAAAAAGGCGCTTCATCAAAATAGATGAAACGCCTTTGTTCCTAAATGGTCGATTCTGTTTATGAAATCAGATTACGCTTCAGGAAAATAATTGTCAATGACGACCCGCGCCGATCAATGTCTGAAGTGACGTACGCCGGTGAAGAGCATCGCAATGCCGTACTTGTCGCAAGCATCGATGGACTCCTGGTCACGGATGGATCCGCCCGGCTGAACGATCGCGGTAATACCATACTCGTGTGCTGTCTCTACGCAGTCAGAGAATGGGAAGAATGCATCGGAACCGAGAACGGCGCCCTTTGCTTTCTCACCTGCAAAGTCCAGAGCGATCTTTGCAGCGCCGACACGGTTTGTCTGGCCGGGGCCGACACCGAGTGTCTGCTTATTCTTAACAACGACGATACCGTTACTCTTCACGTGCTTTACGACCTTCATAGCAAAGAGCATGTCGTCCTTCAGAGCCGGATCGATCTCTGTCTTTGTAACTGTCTTGAGCTCAGCCTCGTCGTAGATTCCACGGTCATGATCCTGAACCAGAAGGCCGCCGTTTACGCGCTTGTAGTTAAATTCGCCATCCGGGATCGGTGCGGAGATATCCGGCAGAACGAGAACGCGGAGGTTCTTCTTTGCGCAGAGGATATCGAGAGCTTCCTGTGTATAGGAAGGAGCAACGATGACCTCGAGGAAGATCTTCGCCATCTCAGCAGCGGTCTTTCCATCGATCTCACGGTTCGCAGCGACGATACCGCCGAAGATGGAAACGGAGTCAGCCTCATATGCCTTGACCCATGCATCGTAGATGTTGTCTGCAGAACCGACGCCACACGGATTCGCGTGCTTAACGGCAACAACAGTCGGCTCGTCAAATTCCTTGAGGCAGTTGATGGTAGCATCTGTATCGGAAATGTTGTTGTAGGACAGTTCCTTACCGTTGAGCTGCTTGGCTTCTGCGAGGGAACCCTTGACCGGCAGTGCATTCTGGAAGAATGTTGCCTTCTGGTGCGGGTTCTCGCCGTAACGCATTTCAGCAACCTTATCAAAAGTAACGGTGTACTGCTTCGGCAGTGTCTTGTCTTCCGCTACAGACAGGAAGTAGTTCGCGATCAGGGCGTCGTAAGCAGCAGTGTGCTCGAAGACTTTCTTTGCGAGCTTGAAACGTGTCTCGTATGTCGTATCGCCGGTTGCCTTCATCTCGGAGAGTACCTGCTCGTAGTCGTCCGGATCGGTGATGACGGTGACGTCCTTATGGTTCTTCGCAGCGGCACGCAGCATGGACGGACCGCCGATGTCGATATTCTCGACGCACTCTTCAAAAGCCACGCCCGGCTTCTGGATGGTTGCTTTGAAAGGATAGAGGTTAACGACGATCATGTCGATCAGGCCAATTCCCAGCTCTTCTACTCTCTTCATGTGCTCCGGGTTACCGCGCATAGCGAGGATACCGCCGTGGATAAGAGGATGAAGTGTCTTTACACGTCCGTCGAGGCACTCCGGGAAACCGGTGATCTCGGAAACTTCCTTACAGGGGATGCCTTCCTTCTCCAGAAGTTTTGCAGTTCCGCCGGTAGAGAGGATCTCCACGTTCAGTTCCACGAGTTTTCTGGCAAAATCGGCGATGCCTGTCTTGTCGGATACACTGATAATCGCTCTTTTAATCATAATGTTTTCCTTTCCGAGTCTTAAGGCTTGACTCTAACCAAATTGTTGACTACTTCTATTCTTCCGTCTGCGATGAGCTGGATCGCCTGCGGGAGGATCACTTGTTCACATTCCTTCATGATGCGCTTCTGAAGCGTCTCCGGCGTGTCGTCCGGGAGTACATCGACCGCTTTCTGAAGGATGATCGGGCCTTCGTCGTAGTGTTCGTTGACGAAGTGCACCGTCGCGCCGGACACCTTGACGCCCTTTGCGAGGACCGCTTCATGCGGTCTTATGCCGTACATGCCCTGTCCGCAGAAAGCCGGGATCAGGGCCGGATGGATGTTGATAATGCGGTTTGCATACGCGGCGACCGTCTTCGGTCCGAGCATCGAGAGGAATCCTGCCAGAACGACGAGCTCCACACCGAGGCCATTTAGTTCGGCAAGTGTCGCGTCATCGTAAGCCTCCGCGCCAAGGACCTTCTTAGAAATGACCTTAGCAGGGATCCCCGCCTTCTTTGCTCTTTCTATGGCAAAAGCACTCTCATTACTTGCAATGACTTCAGAGATCTCCACATTTGTGATCTCTCCACTTGCGATCTTATCGATGATCGCCTGCAGGTTCGTGCCGCCGCCGCTGACAAATACTGCGATCTTCACTGATAAATCTCCTTACAAGTTCTTTTCTCAGATCTTATGCGGTGAAGCTTCTCCAGCCTCAGCCGGAACGCCTGCCGGGAAGATACCGTCGAAGCATGCGGAGCAGTGTCCGCAGAGCGCACCCTCAGTGGATGCTTTCAGACCGTCGAGGCTGACATAGCCGAGAGAATCGGCACCGAGCATGTCGCGGATCTCCTCTACGCTCATGGAACGTGCCGGGAGCATCTCTGCTTCAGAAGCGGATACGCCGTAGTAGCATGGATACTTAACCGGCGGAGATGCGACACGGAGATGTACTTCTTTCGCGCCTTCCTCACGCAGGAAGGAAATGATATGTTTGGTCGTAGTACCGCGGACGACGGAGTCATCGACGATAACGATCTTCTTGCCTTTTACGGCTGTCTTCAGGACGGAGAACTTCAGGCGGACCGCCATCTCACGGGCTGCCTGTGTGCCCTCGATGAAGGTTCTTCCTACGTAGCGGTTCTTAAGAAGCGCCTGTCCGTATGTAATTCCGCTCTCCTGCGCATATCCGATCGCAGCGGCGATACCGGAGTCCGGAGCGGCGACAACGAGGTCTGCATCGCAGGGGCACTCGCGGGCCAGCGCACGGCCGGTCTGTACACGGGATTCATATACGCTCGTTCCATCGATGAAGCTGTCCGGTCTTGCGAGATAAACGAACTCGAAGGAGCTTGCCGTTCTTATGGGCATCGCACTCCGGAACGGTATAGATGGAAGAATAGCCTTCTTCTGTGATGGTGATGATCTCGCCCGGGAGCACGTCGCGGATGGTCTCAGCACCGATGGCGTCAAATGCGCAGTTCTCGGATGCCAGGAGATACATATCGTCTTTCTTTCCGAGTACCAGCGGACGAAGTCCGAGAGGATCACGGACACCGATGATACGGTCTTCGCTCATGACCAGAAGAGCGTACGCGCCCTTGATCTCGCCCATCATCTTCTGGATCGCGCCCTCGAGTGTGTCGGTAGATACACGGTTTCTTGCGATAAGAGAAAGCAGGACTTCGAAGTCTGCGGTGGTCTGGAAGATCGCACCAATCTCTTTAAGAGAATCACGGAGCTCATTCGCATTCAGGATCGATCCGTTGATGGAGATCGCGATCTGTCCGCTGTGGGACTTGATCTGCATCGGCTGAACGACATCGTAGCCGCTCTCATTCGGTGCAGGTGTTCTAACGTGGCCGATCGCCGCGTGTCCGGTCAGAGTTCCCAGGTGCAGATCGTCAAAGACATCTGCTACCAGTCCGTGTGCCTTGTGACAAAGGAACTGACCGTCGTGATTCACTACGATACCGGCGGAAGCCTGTCCGCGGTGCTGCAGTGAGAAGATTCCGTAGTACGTGAGTTTGCTGATGTCGGGATTCGTCTTCTTGGTGTCAAGAATACCGAATACGCCGCACTCTTCCTGCCATTTCTTACTCATACCTTTTACTCCCCTATATTTGCGATTTTTTCCTGAAGGCGTGCATCGCGCTCGGCAACCGAAGCTGCAAGGCCTGCCTTATACTCAACTAATTTATTGCTGAGCGCTTCATCAGAGAGCGCCAGCATCTGCGCGGCCAGGATCGCGGCATTTGATCCGCCGTCGATCGCTACCGTCGCTACCGGAATACCCGTCGGCATCTGAACGACCGCATAGAGCGCATCCACGCCGTGAAGCGCGCCGCCCTTACACGGGACACCGATGACCGGTAAAACAGTATGGGCAGCGATCACGCCGGCCAGATGAGCCGCCAGTCCTGCTGCCGCAATAATTACACTATATCCATCTTCTTTCGCCGAGCTTGCGATTCTACTTGCCAGATCCGGCGTTCTGTGTGCCGAGCACACCTTCGCATCAAAGGCGATATCGAACTTTTTCAGGAGTTTAAAACACCCCTCCATTACGGGAAAATCCGAGTCACTCCCCATGACGACAAGAACTTTTGCCATGATATCATCCTCCTAAAATAAAACAACAGACCTATTATAAAACAAAATGCCTCCCGATGGGATATGCATTTTTTGATTTTTCGGCAAAAGCACCCGTCTTTTTTCTTTTCGTTTTTTCCGGCGGCCGGAGTGTGCATCTTCCGCCCCGGCATTCCGAAGTTGCAGCTCCTCTTCTGCCCGGTAGCGCTACTCGTTCTCGTCCGACCAGCGGAGCTTTTTCATGACGCGGTCATACTCCTCGGTCCCCTTTTCATAGGGCATCGGGCAGTAATCGTTGCCGTCGGAGCTAGATCTCATGGAGAACGGGATGCACTCCATCCGGTTTCCGACGACTTTTCCGTCCATGACGGAGAAAGTGCACTGGAAGATCGCCGTATCCGGGTCCGACAGCCACGGCTGGCCGCCGAAGCAGAAGTTTGACTCACTGTAGATGATATATTTTCCGTTATAGAACTCGACCGGCTGGAGTCTGTGCGGATGCGATCCGACATAGATATCCGCGCCGTAGTCGATGATGTCATGGGCCAGATCGATCGCTGATGCTTCCGGTTCGTACATCCTCTCCACGCCGATATGGCAGGAGATAATGACGATATCGCAGCCCTTGTTGCGCAGGACATCGATCGCGTTATAGTACAGGGATCTTTCGTACGTGAAGTTAAAGCCGGCCATGCCGATCTTCACGCCCTTTACCTCATATACATTGTAGTAGCTGTTATCGCTCCAGACGATACCGGCCTCTTCCAGGACTTTTCTGGTCTCAAGATGGCCCTCTTCCGTATAGTCGAGCATGTGGTTATTGGCGAGGTTACAGCACTCGATGCTGGCTTCTTTCAGGACCTCAACGTATTTCGGGTTCATCTTCAGGTAGATCTCGCGCTCCGGACGAAGCGAGGTCGAGTTCGTCATCGGGCCTTCGAGATTACAGAGCGTCATATCATCGGCCTGAAGATAAGGAAGTGCTTTTGAAAAAGGATACGAGTAGTTATCGCCCACTCTCGAGCTGAAGCAGTACGACATGCCTGCATGATCTCTTTGCTCGCCGAGGGTCGTATCGCCGATGAAGCTTACCAGGATCTCAGTTGGTGTCGGGACCGGAGATGGCGTCGGCGTAGGGGTATCCGTCGGAAGCGGCGTCGGTGTCGGAGTCGGTGTAGCGGAAGTTTCCGTCGCCCAGGACTGCTGTGACGGAGTAAGCGAGGTCTCAGTCCCTTCCGGCTTCTTACAGGAGCAGCAGCAGGAACAGAAAAGCGAAACCGCCATTAACAGCACGAAAAAACGGGATTTTCTCTCCAAATTCGATCACCTCTAATGAAATACTTAATCAGTTTACCAAACCTTTCTTTAATAAGAAACACTTTTTTATTCTATAAATTCTGCTAATATATAAATAAGTTTTAAGATATCGCAGGCGGCATTCACAAAATTGAAACAATTTTTTTCAAACTTTTTAGTAAATACCCCTAGCGTAATTGACGATTTAAGTGCATAATCATTATAGAAACTACTTGTAAACTTGAAAGGAAAGGGGCGATCCGGATGGCAAAGATTGATAGACTGACTGAAAAGATCGAAAAACTCGGTAAAAAGCAGAATCTGGGTGCTCTGTTAAAGATGGCTGATGATCCAGAAGATGAAGTTCGTGTAGCGATAGCTAAAGCGATGGGACAGATTAGCACATATGAATCAGGAATGCATTTGATTCCCTTGTTCCGTGATCCGTCTCCGATGGTTCGAGCAGCTGCAGCAGAGTCTGCCGGTTTGATTAATGCGAAGCACTGTGAAGAATATCTCAAGAAGCTCGCATTTGCAGATTCTGATCCGAGCGTACGCGCAGTCGCAAGAGAAGCTTATGATAAGATGAAGACTCGCGTCGTATAAATTTATCGATTAGTTAAAAAGCGTGGGGATCGCTGCAAAAAGCAACGATCCCCATTTTTTTACTAAAGAAAGTGCCGGCGGGCTCACTTCCCTGCCCCCCTTTCGGGCTGAAAAGAGATTCCCGGAACCAAAAACCACAAGGAGGATACCTATGAAGATCGAACTGAACCCCGATGAGAAAGTCGTAGCCACGATCAAGGAAGGCCTGAAGCAGAAAGGCGGCTACTGTCCTTGCCGTCTCGAGAAGACCGAAGACACCAAGTGCATGTGCAAAGAGTTCAGAGACCAGATCGCCGATCCGGACTTTGAAGGATTCTGCCACTGCATGCTATACTATAAGAGAAAAGAAGCCTGATAGTGCTTTTGAAAAAGCATAAAGCTATTCCGGCGCGCCTTTTAAGGTGCGCTTTCAGATGGAAGGAGAAAGAAAATGGCGGAAATCGTTTTAACAACTGAGAATTTTGAGCAGGAAGTACTGAAGTCTTCCCTTCCCGTAGTCGTTGACTTCTGGGCAACATGGTGCGGTCCGTGCCAGATGCTCGCGCCGGTCCTCGAGGAAGTCGCGGAAGAGCTCGACGGTAAGGTAAAGGTCGGTAAGGTAAACGTCGATGATCAGGCGGTACTGGCCATGGAGTATAAGATCTCCAGCATCCCTACCCTTCTTCTCTTCGAAAACGGCGAGATCAAGAATAAGAGCCTGGGCTTCATCCCGAAGGACAAGCTCCTGGAGTTCATCAATAACTGATCAAGGAGCCGCTGATCCATGTCTGAACAGGAAGAAAATAAGAATAAGAGCCTTGCCGCCGCGAAAAAAGAACTAGCCGCCGCCAAGGCAGCTCCGGCTGTACCAAAGAAAGTGGCACCGCCGGTTACTACTAAGAAGAAAAACCCGCTGAAGATCCTGACGATCGTCGAGTGCATCGTATTCGCTGTGTTTGCGATCTCGAATGCGATCTTCGTTTACCGTCTCGCGCAGCACGATTCCTACTATAATCTTTATTACTTCTTCACGATCACCGGATTTCTGATGTGCGGTCTGATGATCATCGCGTATTTCAGGAAATGGCTGGCAGTACAGCTTCTGTCCATTATCATCGCGCTTTTGTGGGTGACCTATACGGCAGGATCCATTTACAGCTGTATCTTAACGACCCGCGTCATCGAGCGCGAGGAGCCGTACAGAAACTCCGAGATGTGCGTCATGTTTAATGGCAAAGTCTACGAGTGGAAGAAAGATAATACCGTCATGTACGGACTTCCGGCCGACTGGGAGAAGCTCGACCTCCGCGCGACGATCGTGGCACGTGATGACTCCGGAAAGCCGACCGAAGAGCTTCATGCCAAGGGTGTCGATGCCGGCTCCATGATCTTCTATCAGGACAACTGCAAGTACATCCTTGTCGAGGTCATCACCGGTTCCCTCTTCGAGTTCGTCGATCCCGACGACCTGCCTGAGGATACCATCACCACCGCCACTACCACACTCGGCATCGGGTGATAAACCGGAAGATAAGATCTCTTCATCATGCGAAGGGCTTCTCACTTCACTTCGAAACCTTCGTCATAGACTACTGTTCCATATGGTTCCTTCGTTATGACAAGTCTGTATTTTCCTTTCGGGAGGTTAGGCACATCCGGTCCATCTCCTGTCTGATTGGCAGTAATTGCGGTTTTCCCGAGATACTCATTTCCATTAAATTCTATAGGCGTTCCTGTTTTTGCGTCATAGATGTACGTCGTAAGGAGGTACTGCATAGTCGGGTTCGCTTTGTTCTCTATGAAATATCCGTTTTTTCCTATAATTCCTTCGCGGGAAATTCTAACTATAGCATGGTCAGTGGGCCAGGACTTTTCAAACAGATAGTCAGCATATGCCTCTCTTGATTTCTCCCGAATAATGGCTTCGCCGTCCTGAATCTCTTTATCCGAGGCAGTTCCCCAGTCAATGGTCTGATAGACTGTCCGGATGTAGTCTTTATCAGTAAGCTTCTTCCCGGTGAACTCTTTTGACTTCAACAGGTCTCGAATGACACATTCGGTATCCCCATGCACGAAGCGGATATCCGAAAATGCTTTTTCTTTCTCTTGAGATGAAGGTTTTCTCCCGAGCAAAGAATCATAATAGTGTTCAACTGTAGGCCCATACAGGGATTCATCCAGATCCTCGCATGCTGCATCCACAGAAGTTGCCGTTCCCGGCGCTTTCGGCACTGCAAAATAGATCCATACACCAGCTGTTATCAATACGAGAATACCGGCAACTATACCAAATATGAGTTTTCTCTTCCTTTTTACCGGCTCTTTGGAATCAGTCTTCCCGTCGTCGGGCTTTTGAAGTATTGGAGTGCTCTGGGCAGGTGCCTGATCGAGCCGCTGCGCCGGCACCGTCCGGTGCAGCTGTACATCCTGCAGACGAGGTGTCTCAACGGCACTTTTAGAGGAGGCTTCTGCCAGCTGTTTCATCCTGTCACAGTACAGGAAATCATTCGTATTCAGATGGAGCAGATCATATTCCATCTCGGCAGCGCTCTGATAACGCCATCTCGGGTCCTTTTCACAAGCACAGAGAATGATCTTCGAAAGGCGCTCACTTACACCGCACGGTCCGGGAATGGCGTCGCTGTTCCAGCGTTTCATGCTCATTTCATCGCGTTTTTCGGCATACATCATATCATTTGCGGATTCGATGAATGGGAGGCGGTCTTGATGGTCATATACATAGAGTGTGATGCCAAGCGAGTAAATATCTACTGTGTCCGGAGACACATCAGGGAAAGACTCCTGTCTTACGAGTTCAGGCGCCATGTAGTCATAGGTGCCACGAAGTGACAGACTGGACTGGGACTTCGCGATCTTACTTACACCGAAGTCGGCAAGAACATACGAATCGCCTTTCTGAAGGATATTATCCGGCTTGATGTCGCGATGCACGATCTTCCTGGAGTGGCAGGATCTCAGGGCATTACACATATCTAGCGCCATGCGGACGATCTGCTGTTCGCTGAGATGCTTTGTCTCGACAAGCGGCGGGAGATACTCCATATCGAAGCAGACGACCCAGCCGATATTATCTTTTCTCCTGATCTCCCGATATCCGAAAATGTTAACGACATTCTCGTTCGCGCGAAGCTGGATGATATTGAGGACTTCATCGAGCACCTGACTCTTTACGCCGGTATAGTATTTTTCGATTTCGCTCACGGCGTATCCGCGCAGCATTCTTCTGTCGATCTCCGAATCATCATGCGGTATCGGGATGACTTTGAGCGCACGTTTTTCACCGTTATCCCGGTCCACCATCTGGAACACCACTCCAAAAGAACCATTTCCCAGCGGTTTCGGATCGATCTCCCAGTTGCTGTATTCTTTTGTAACGAGATCCATTATCTCCTTGAGTTCCATATACCCCTCATGCATACCGGTTCACCCGGCAAGCCTCATATACTGTTTCAGCCGGAGAGAACCTGATGAATGTTTCGAAATCGTATACGTTTTCAGATGCTTTACGGTGTGACGAAGCCTTCCATCATCCACTCGGTGAGGGTCGGTTCACCTGAGGTCAGGCTCTCTTCTGTCATCTCCGTGATATAGGCTACGGCTGTGACGAAGTCTCTCGGGGGATATTCTCTGAGGACATCTCCGCAAGTCTTTCCGACACCGTTTCCACGCTGAACGATCGCGAGCTTGATGGCGGTCTCACCATCTGCCGGCGTGCCATCTGCATTATATTTGTAATTCTGCGGAAGTCCTAAGAGCTTGCCGCGGAGTTTATCTCTGGTCGTCGCGCCATCCATCATATCCGCATACGGATCGATGCCCTCTTTCTCGAGAAGCTGGACGCGGTGCATATTGTATGGAAGAAGCGTCGCGGATTGGAATACATAATCCGCGTAAACTTCTGTATAACCGTCATTTGCATAGTACTCGACAGCCTGCGATACCGGGATGCCGCCGAAGCTCTTCGGAACCTGATAGGATCCCTGCTCACCGAAATACGCAAATGCCACGAGGGTCTTATCTGCCAGGGCTTTATAGTAGAAGCCGCTTCCGTTCTTATCTTTAAAGGAGGTCAAAAAGCCCGTGCTGCCATATCCGTACGGGAGCACGATCGTCTTATCCGCACATCCTTCACCCACCCGGACGACATTTCTGCTGAGATTCACTGTCTTTACGGAATCCTTGAATGCATTGTCCGCGATCTCATCGACGCGGACGCCCCAGATCGAATCCGGAACGGTCACCTCGGAAGATCCCTTCGAGCAGGACTCGATCACGATGTGCGCCGGAGTAAAGTCTTTCTTCAGATAAAGCGTGTAGGAATATCCGTGGAACGGGTCGAACTTTACGTGCCAGGCCTTCTCGGAGAAACTGTAGCTGGCGATGCACGTGAAAAATACAGTGACAAGGATAGCGAGTACTGCGACGATACATGCGATGATCTTTATCCGTTTCTCGATCATACGGCGGTACGCCGACTTTTTCTTCTTTGTTCCGGAAGTCTCTGTCTCTGTAGTTGCTTTTTCAGCTTTTGATCCTTCAGTCTCTACTACTTCCTCAACGGCTTCAGTGATCTTCTTTTCTTCGTCTGCCACGATTTCTAGTTCCTCTTCTCTTATTTCTTATAGCAGTATATTTATACTACAAAATCGATCTTCTTTCCATCTACCGCGGCTTCGGTGAGTTCATCGTGGATGTAGGTGAGCTTCAGTGAGAATACATCCTCTCTCTCGGAAAGAAGCCGGAAGAAGATCTTATCCCCCGGCCAGATGGGCAGCTTCTCGATCTTCTCCTTTTCGATCCAGACGAGCTCTCCCTCGTCGCAGGATTCACCGGATAGTTCACCCTCCCAGCCCTCGCAGGTATATAAGAACGTGATCTCGTCGATGTCGTCGATCACGAATGTGATTATTCCACGGAGGCGGTAAGACGTCATCTGAAGCCCGGTCTCCTCTTTCACCTCACGGAGCACGCACTCTTCGGGCGACTCGCCATGCTCGAGATGGCCGCCGACACCGATGTATTTATCCTTATTGATGTCGTTTTCCTTCTTCGTTCTATGGAGCATCAGGACACCCTTCTCCCCGTAAAGGTAGCAGAGAGTAGTCTCGTAACGTTTTTCGCCATTCGCTTCAGACATTTTCTTTTCCTTTCACTTTGAAGAGCTTTCGCAAGAAATGAAAATCATTGTGAAAATCACTTCGCCGGTTTCATTGTCGTCTTGCAAGGTGTTTATAGGATAGCACATTTTTTTCTTGTACAAATAACGAATGAAAGCAAAAGTCCTTTTCGAGAGGTAAAATGATATACTCTTTTGCGGAAAAAAGAGATTTAAAAGGAGAAAACACATGACAAACTATTTTGACTTCAAGGGACAAGTTGCAATCGTTACCGGATGCTCCACCGGTCTTGGTGTTCAGATGGCAAAAGCACTGGCAAGCCAGGGCTGTGCTATCGTTGCTGTTGCCCGCCGCCAGGAAATGATCGACGCGGTATGCGCGGAGATCTCCAAGGATTTCGGCGTGGAGACACTCGCTCTCCGCTGCGACATCACTGACACAGATGCTGTCAACACCATGGTCGATAAGGTGATCGAGAAGTTCGGCCGCGTTGACATCCTCGTAAATAATGCAGGTACCGGCGCTGTTGCTCCTGCCGAGGACATCACCGACGAGCAGTTCAACAACGAGATGAACATCGACCTGTTCGGTTCCTTCAGAGTCGCAAGAGCGGTTGCTAAGAAGTACATGATCGGCGCGAAGTACGGCCGTATCATCAACATCGCTTCCATGTACGGTCTTGTCGGAAATAAGATCTGTGGTTCTGCTCCTTACCACGCGGCAAAGGGCGGTGTCGTCAACATGACACGTGCACTGGCTGCCGAGTGGGGTAAATATGGCATCACCGTCAACTCCATCTGCCCGGGTTACTTCTACACAGACCTGACACGCGACACCTTAAACAGCGATTTCTTCCAGCAGAATGCGAAGACCATGATCCCGGAAGAGCGCTATGGTGAAGAGGGTGAGCTCGATACTGCGACTCTGTTCCTCGCTTCGAAGAACTCCGCATACGTTACCGGTGTCAATCTCCCTGTCGATGGCGGATACACAGCAATGTGATCCTCCTGCGACGCCCCTGATATATACCCCCGAAACGGACTGTCCGCCACCCCAAACCACGGACGGTCCTTTTCTTTTGCTCTTTTTTCCTGACGCCGCGGCGGTCGTATAGCTGCTGTTTCCAGTTTGCGGCGTTCCGCCTCGGTAGTCATTTTTCCGCCTATCTGCTATAATTCTAAGTAGAATTTGATGTTAGGATGAGATATATGGAGAAGCAGGCGAAAAAACTAAACAAGGACATCGTATTTCCATCGGTCATCATCTTCACCATCCTTGTCCTCCTGCTCTTCGTCTGCCCGTTTTCACCGATCCACCGCTACTGTTTCGAGACCGATGAGATCGCTTACCGTGTTGTCTCAAAAGGTCTCCTGAAAGGGAAGATCCCTTATCGGGATCTTTTCGACCATAAGGGGCCTCTTCTTTATTTCGTTTACGCGCTCGGCATGCTTATCACCGGCGGCTCAGACATCGGTATATGGATCGTTTTCATGCTGATCAACGCCGCTTCTTTCTTTATCCTCTATAAGCTCGTCCGGCTCTACTTCGACCCGGATGTCTCCTTTGCCGGTGTGATGATCACGATCGCACTTCTGTTTTTTCACAAGAACTCTCTTTTCGTTTCCGGTACCAAGCCGGAGCATATCGTACTTCTTCTACTTCTGGCCTCAGAGTACATCTTCCTGAGCCGTAAGGATAAATTCTCCTGCAAGGATATGCTGGTACTCGGTCTTCTCTGCGGCGGAGTCTTCATGCTGAAGATGAATTACTGCATCTATTATCTCTGTTTTCTCGGGATGTATTTCCTCTATCAGCTCTTCAAAAAGCAGTTCAAAGATTTCTTTAAGCATGCACTCTCTTTTCTTTCCGGCATCGCGTTAACCTGCCTGCCGTTCGTTCTGTTCTTCCTGGCGCACGGCGCCCTGGATGATCTGATCGAATGCTACTTTTCATTCAATGCCAGGTATGCCAGCAAAGCCGGCTACGAGATCTTCTACTTCCGTCCATGGATCCAGTTCGAAGCGAAAAACGCGATCAATATACTCTTTGTGCTCGCCATCGTCGCATTCCTGAGTGCTTTTCTCAAAGCAAAGGAAGGAAGTAATACGCGAAAACAACTTGCCATCTATATGCTTCTTTCTTTCGTAGTCGTCGGTTTTATCACGCTGCCGCTGATCTACCGGTACGTCCTGACTACGCTCCTTCCTCTTCTGGTCTGGGGTCCGTGCATGCTGGCCGCTTACCTCAAGAAGCACTTCCCGAAAAGGCATACGCACATCGTCGTGTCGTGCATTTCCGCCGCGCTTATTATTTTCTATATCATTCAGATCAGCGTGCTCTGGCCGATGATCCCGAAGGAAAAGCCGGAGTTTGAGACCACAATGGAAAAATACGCCGAGGAGTATCCGCATTCCACGTATATGTTTTTCGGAAACCTCTGCCACTCCTTCTTCTACGATCTGACAGATGAGGTTCCGGATTTCGAATATTTCTACGTGCCGAACTTCGACCGGGCAAGGATCGTGGATCTGCAGATGGATAAGATCTGGTCAAGCATCCCGGATGTACTTTCTTATATCCGCACCGATGACCTGGACGATGAATTTATGGACAAACTCCGCCGCGGTTTTGCGAAATTCGGTTATACACTCTACACGCATGACGAATCAACATATGTATACATCCGGGAGGACCGGTACAAGCACCTTACCGGCGAAACATAAAAGGAACAGAAGGATCACGTATGTGACCCTTTTCAAGCATACCTATAAGAGCTAAAGGAGGCGGATCTTATGAATTTTCTCCTAGTCGCCATCAATGCAAAGTATATTCATTCCAACCCCGCGGTCTATTCGCTCCGGGCTTACGCGGACCGGGTCTATCCCGGCGTGACATCGATCTATGAGACGACGATCAATACCCCGGTCCATACGATCCTCTCTTCGATCTGCGACCTGAAACCGGACGCTATCGGGATCTCCACCTACATCTGGAACATCGATGCGGTGAAAAAGCTTCTCTCGGATCTTCCGAAGGTCCTGCCGGATATCGACATCTGGCTCGGCGGTCCTGAGGTATCCTACCACTATGAGAAGTTCTTCGAGGAGTATAAAAACGTCCGGGGGATCTTCGTCGGCGAGGGGGAAAGTGCTTTTACCAGGGTCGTCGGACAATACTGCCGCGCGATGGAGATCGTGCAGGACGATCGGGACGGAACGAAGAATATCTCTAAGCCCACGCTCGGGAAGGCTGATTTCTCAGACATCCCGAACGTCGCACTGCGCGAGCGTCCGAGCGTGATCCAACATGAGCTCGCAAGCCTCGATTCCCTTCCATTCATCTACGAAGAAGACATGTCGAACTTCGACCACCGGATCGTCTATTACGAGTCGTCCAGAGGATGCCCGTTCCGCTGCAGCTACTGCCTCTCCTCGATCGATAAGACCGTGCGTTACAGGAGCCTGCCGTTCGTCTTTAAGGAACTGCAGTTCTTCTTTGACGAGGACGTCCCCCTGGTCAAGTTCATCGACCGCACGTTTAATAGTGACAAGGACCGGACGAAGGCCATCTGGAACTATATCCTCGAGCACGATAACGGCACGACGAACTTCCACTTCGAGATCGCTGCGGAGCTGATGGATAAAGAGGAGATCGATATTCTCCGGAAGATGCGTCCGGGCTCGGTACAGCTCGAGATCGGCGTACAGACCACCAATCAGGACACGCTTCTGGCGATCAACCGGCCGTCGAAGATCCACAAGATCGAGAAAGTCGTGCAGGAACTGACGGAGACGAAGACGATCCCTGTTCATCTCGACCTGATCGCCGGCCTTCCTTACGAAGGATACAGAAGTTTCCGTAACTCCTTTAATGACGTTTATGCCCTCGCCCCGACGCAGCTCGCGCTGGGATTCCTGAAAGTTCTGAAGGGCACGCCGATCGAGGAAGACTGTGAGAAGTTCGGTATCGTCCACTCCGATGATACGCCATACGAAGTTCTATCCACCAGATGGCTGCGCTTCGATGAGCTCTGCCACCTAAAGAACATGGAAGAGATGGTCGAACTTTTCTATAACAGTCATCAATTCGATGTGACCATGCCGCTTCTTCTCACCGCCTTTGAGACGGCATTTGATATGTATAGCACGCTCGCGGATTTCTTTAAGAAAAAGAACTATTTCGTGATGACTCCGGCGAGGTCCCGCCGCTACGAGATCCTTCTGGAGTTTGCCGAAGAAAAGACGATGCTCTACGAGGAGGAAGTCCGGGAAGCCCTGACGCTGGACTATTATCTGCGCGAGGTACCGAAGAGCCGCCCCGACTTCGTAAAAAATGTCCCGGCAAAAGGCCGCATCGACACATCGACGCGCGATCCTCTCACCGGGAACTTCCGATTAGTTAATTAAGCCTTGGTCAGTTCTTCTTTCAGATCTGCTTTGCACTCTGCTTTTACAGCTTCGAAGGTCTCTCCGATCTCTTTCTCCGGAGCCTTGGTGATCAGGCTGACTACTACGATGAAGATGCAGGCGATGATAAATGCCGGCAGCAGCTCATAGATATCCAGGATCGAGCCTGCGCAAGCCTTACGGACAGCGAACTTCCATACGAAAATCGTGATACCGCCGGAAAGCATACCGGAAAGTGCGCCCCACTTGTTCGTGCGCTTCCAGAAAAGTCCGAAGAGAACCATCGGTCCGAAGACGGCGCCGAAGCCTGCCCATGCAAAGGATACGATACGGAATACCGAGCTGCTCGGGTCGAGCGCCAGGAATACCGCGATGATTGAGATCACGATAACGCAGATACGGGCGAGCCACATTGCTTTCTTCTCAGAGAGTTTCTTGCCGAATGTCTCCTGAACGAGGTTCTGGGAGACGGAAGATGCCGCAGCCAGAAGCTGGGAGTCCGACGTAGACATCGTGGATGCGAGGATACCCGCCAGAATAACACCACCGATAAATGCAGGAATATAGCCATGAGATGCGATCCACTTCGCCACATCTACGATGACCGTCTCTGCGGAAGATGCATCTGCATACGCCGGGACGATACCGTTTTTCATCAGAGAATAGCCGACGATACCGATCAGGACTGCGATACCCATGGAGATCACGACCCAGATGGAAGCAATCCGGCGGGACAGCTTAAGTTTCTTCTTATCTTCGATCGCCATGAAGCGAAGGAGGATGTGCGGCATACCGAAGTAGCCGAGGCCCCAAGCAAGCGTAGATGCCACCGGCAGTGCGCCGTAGCTTCCGACAGTGCTTTTCGCGACGTCAAATCCCTTAAAGACATCGAGGTATCCGTCCATATTCTTTACATTGCTGAAGACATTGCCCATGCCGTTCGTCACAGCTTCGCCGACGCCGAGAACGACCAGAAGTGCGACCGTCATGATGATGGACTGGATGAAGTCCGTGGTCGATGCCGCGAGGAATCCGCCGAGCGTGCAGTAGAGCACGATGACGACCGCGCTGGCGATCATGGCGTAGGTGTAGGAAACATCGAACAGCGAGGAAAAGAGTTTACCGCAGGCGGCGAATCCCGACGCGGTGTATGGCACGAAGAAAATTACGATGAAGACTGCGGCAACAAATGTGATGATGTGATGCTTGTCGCCGAAGCGCTTACTAAAGAAATCCGGGAGCGTGACCGCATCGACTTTCTGCGTATAGACACGGAGTCTTTTCGCGACGAAGAGCCAGTTCAGGTATGTACCCATCGCCAGGCCGAGCGCCGTCCAGAATGCCTCCGGAATACCCGTCATCAGGGCAACCGCCGGAAGTCCCATCAGGAGCCAGGAGCTCATGTCGGAAGCCTCCGCACTCATCGCGGTAACGATCGGACCGAGCTTTCTGCCGCCCAGGTAGAAATCGTCTGTGTTCTTGTTCTTTCTGCTGAAGATAGCGCCGATCGCGATCATCGTGAGAAGATACGCGCCGATCGCAATCAGAATAACGATATTCGTCGTAGACATAACTTACCCCCCTCTACTTTTCAACAAGTTAATAGTAGCAGAGAAACGGGGGATTTTCCAACCTATTCGAGTTTTGTCGAACGATCTGTAAAATACGCGTCTTATTCGACATTTTATTCGACACTCGCTCATGTTTTGTCGAACGATCTGTAAAATACGCGTCTTATTCGACATTTTATTCGACACTCGCTCATGTTTTGTCGAACAATGTGTCGAACAACTCATCGGATCTCAAGCCGCACGACTTTCCCGTCGCGCCACTCAAGCACCTCCACAGTCTTTCCGCCGCGCAGCCTGAGCCCCTCGACCACGCCATGCTTCGCCCAAGCCTCCGGCAGTGCCGGCAAGCAAGCCACATCCTTCTCATGGCTCTGTACCAGCATCTCCGCGATACCAGCCGTCGCGCCGAAGTTCCCGTCGATCTGGAACGGCGGATGATTATCGAAAAGATTCGGCAGCGTCTGCTCATGGATCAGGTGCATCAGGTTCTCACCGGCCTTCTCCCCATCCCCGAGCCGCGCATACATGTTGATGATCCATGCCCGGCTCCATCCGGAATGCCCACCGCCGTAGGACAAACGTCGTTCGATCGTTTTCCTTGCCGCCTCGAAAAGCACTTGTTCTGATCGTGTGATCTGAGAACCGGGGTAGAGTGCGAACAGCTGCGAGATATGCCGGTGTCCCGGCTCGGCTTCTTCGTAGTCTTCGTTCCACTCCATGATCTGCCCGTGCTTGCCGACCCGGATCGGTGCGATGCGCGAGAGTACTTCTTTCGCACGCTTGGTGATCGATGCAGCGTCATCAGCGGCGATTACTTCTTCCGCAGAAATACAGGCTTTCAGAAGCTCGGTGATGATCTGATTATCCATCGACGCACCCTTACAGATCACACCCTTTTCACCATTTGGCAGGATATAGGTATTCTCCGGTGAGAGCGTCGGACACGTCACGAGGTACTCCCCGTCTTCGATGAGGTAGTCCATCACGAATTCGGCTGCCTCACGCATGATCGCATAGTGTTCCCGCAGGAAATCAAGATCCATCGTAAAGAGATACTGCTCCCAGATATGCAGCGCCAGCCACGCGCCGCCCATGACCCAGTAACTCGAGCTGATGCAGATGTCCTGCGGCGCGGTATCGCCCCAGATGTCCGTGTTATGGTGCGCCATGAAACCGCCGCAGCCATACATTTCCCGCGCCGTCACGCGGCCGTTTTCGCGCACTCTCTTGATCAGTTCGATCAAGGGCTCCTGACACTCGGCAAGGTTCGTCACCATTGCCGGCCAGTAATTCATCTCAGCATTGATATTGATCGTGAACCGGCTGCCCCAGATCGGCGCGAAGTCCTGATTCCAGATCCCCTGGAGGTTCAGCGGCAGCGATCCCGGACGCGAGCCTGCGATCATGAGGTACCGCCCGAACTGGAAGAAGCGCTCGACTTCTTCCTGTCCGTCGATATGTAGTTTCACACGGTCAAAGAGCGACCGGTAGTCGGCGACATGTTCGCTGTATAGTTCTTCCCATGCAAAAGCACTTGTCTTTTGAAGTCTTGTTAGCACCGTCCCTGCCGGGTCTTCCTCGCGGAAAGTCGTGTCCGCGCAGAGGATGATCAGTGCCTCATCCGCGTTATGTATGCGTGTGGTATTCCCGATCAGTTCAGTGCTTCCGCCCTTGGCGACGACCTTGATGCCGCAGGCCATATGCACCCCGTTTCCGCCGGATGTGGCCTCCATGATCTGGATGCCGCCGGCTTTCCCGACGATGCTGTCACAGAAACCGTTATAGCACTGTCTTCGTATCGTCTGCTTCTGATACGGGATCTCTTCCCATGGCTTTCCGGCACCTCGCCCGAGCTGCGCATGAAAGCTCAGCGCCCCGGGACGGTCCGCCGCAAGATGGATAAGCATCGCATTTTGCGGGTAGCTTGCGATGACTTCACGGGTGTACTTCACATCGCAAATTTCGCCGGCGATCGTGCGCTTCATCGTAAACGAGGTCGTGACGGTTGCCGTCGACAGATCAAGTTCCCGACGGTACTCTGAGTAGTCCATCTCCGTCCCGTCAAACTCAATATATAAATTCCCGAGAGGCTCGTAGTGGCGCTGTTCCTCCGGAAGCCCGGACAGCGCAAATGTGCAGAGTTCCTGGGCCTCACGGATACGCCCCTCCATGATGAGCGAACGGATCTTCGGAAGGTTTTCCAGAGCGGATGGGTTATTTCTGTTCTGCGGTCCGCCGAACCAGACGCTGTCCTCATTGAGCTGGATACGCTCCGTGTAAGGAAGTCCGAACACCATACCGCCAAGTCTTCCGTTTCCTACCGGCAGCGCCTCTTCCCAGCACTTGGCCGG